>NZ_CP024871.1:3557500-3575000 GCF_000306675.2 Leptospira mayottensis 200901116 | reverse complement strand
TGTGGAAATATCCAGGAAATTTTATGGAGGGATTCAAAATCCCTTTCCGAAAATTATGAGTCACAGATTTTCTTTACGGTTTCTCCATTTGTTTCGTTATACTACGAACCGTCCAGTTTTCAAGCTCGTTACGTCATTTTGAGATCTCAATTTGGAAAGAACGAAATGATTCAAGGAAATCTAAAATATTTGGAATTATCCCGAAAGAGTGAACAATCGGGAAAAATTCTCTTAGAGGTTTCGGAGTGGAGAGGAGGAGCGACGCGGGATTCAAACGATAATCGAAAAATTGAATTTTCTCCCGCTTTAGTAATCAAACGTCTTAAAACTTCTTCAATGTCAGAAAGTCCCACTCTTGAACCGAGAAAGGAAGTTCTCAATGATGTAAAAAAGAAATTTGTCATCAGCGACGAAGGAAAACTTAGAGAAGCTGAAGAAATTAGAATTGTTCCCGGAATCGGAACGCTTAAATGGAAGCATAGCCCAAGAGGAATCCTTTTTAAAATCATGCAGACCGAATTTATTTCCACAAGCGGAACCACGACTTCTTCTGGAGATTACGATTACGATTCGCTTGAGTATCCTCCGGCGATCAGTTTGACCGGGATGATTCCAATTCTTCCACTTCAAAAAACAGAAGTTTTTACGGAATATTACTGTTTAGATTTTCCTTCCGAAATCGATTTGATGACTTTGAGAGAGAATGAAGTCAAAAAATCCGTTTCATTTTACGACCTTGTGGTAAATAAACCATTTACCACAACGGCTAATTTCAAAAATTATCCTATCATAAAAATTTCTAACGAGAAAAACCAATTCCCATGAATCAAAATAGAGAAGTTCGTACCCGGTTTGCACCGTCTCCCAGCGGATTTTTACACGTAGGTGGAGCGAGAACCGCCCTTTTCAATTATTTATACGCAAAATCCCAAGGTGGTAAATTCATTTTAAGGATTGAAGACACAGATCAAAACAGATCTACCGAAGATTCTTTCAAAATCATATTAGAATCTTTGAAATGGTTAGGAGTTCATTGGGACGAGGGTCCGGAGATAGGAGGAGAATACGGTCCATATATTCAGAGCCAACGTCTCGGCATCTACAAAGAATATACGGAAAAACTTCTGAAAGAAAAAAAAGCCTATCGTTGTTTTTGTACACAGGAAGAATTAGAAGCAAAGAAGAAGCAAGCGGAAGCGATGGGGGTGCCTTACGTCTACGACGGACTACACGCAAACATGTCCGACGAGGAAGTAGAGGAAAAGCTCAAACAAGGAATTCCGTATTCAATTCGATTTAAAACCCCTTCTAAAACTCTCATCGTCGACGACATCATTCAAGGAAAAGTAAAATTCGAAACCAAATTGATCGGAGATTTTATCATCGTTAAGTCAGACGGATTTCCCTCCTACAATTACGCAGTTGTAGTTGACGACGCTCTTATGAAGATCACGCATGTGATTCGCGGAGTGGGACATCTTTCCAACACTCCTCGACAAATCTTATTGTACGAAGCTTTGGGTTATGAAATTCCCGAGTTTGCACATGCATCCGAAATTGTAGGAATGGACGGAAAAAAACTTTCCAAAAGAGCAGGTGCGACTTCCATTCTCGCGTTTAGAGATTTAGGATATCTTCCGGAAACGTTTCGAAATTACATGGCTCTTCTCGGATGGACTTCCTCCGACGGAAGAGAATTTCTTCCTGAAAGCGAACTCGAAAAAATTTTCGACGTGCATCGCTGTTCTAAATCTCCCTCCACATTTGATGTATTTAAAAAACCAAAAGGTGGGGAAGACGAAATCGTAACGAACTTTTCGGACTTAACTCAAATTGCGGAAGCAATGAACCCGAAATCGAAACTCAATTGGTTATCGAATAGAACTATCAGAGATTTGAAAATATCCAAAGTATTAGAAAGTCTATTACCGTTCTTGAAAGATAGAAAGGATATTCCTGAGGAGGTGAAAAACATAAATAGTCCCGTGCTTACTTCCATAATCGAATCTATAAGAGTATATTTGGACAACCTCACTCAAGCTCCGGACTATATTGCGGAATTTTTCGTTACCGACTTAAAGATCCAATCGGAAGAAGCGGCTGGATTTTTGAAAGAGGGGGATGGCACCAAAGTAATCAAGGAATTTTACGAAATGCTGAAGGATTCCAATCCGAAGACCGATGAGAATTATAAGGACCTGATGTCCAAAGTCGGAGAAGTTACCGGACAAAAAGGAAAAACTCTCTATATGCCGATCCGAGCGGCAACTACCGGAAAATCGGCTGGGTTGGAGCTACCGATTTTATTCCCTCTTTTAGGGAAAGAAAAGCTCCTTCAGAGAATTGAACAAACCGCCAAAGAAGCGGGAATTCCATTGTCGACTTGAAAAATCCGATATATTTCGTTCAAATCGTCCACCTTTAAGTTGTTAATTGTGGAGACGTAACGGAAATACGATGAAGGATTCCAAGAAATTATTGCTAGTTAAACATAATGAAGGTTCTTACGTTATGTTTCTTCCAACCGATTTAACTAGTATCAGAGAACTCCGGTTAGCTTTGAAAAGTTCTCTTTTAGAAAATTCTTTTTCAAACAAAGCCGTCGTTGATATAGAGTTAGCGGCGGACGAAGCTCTTACAAATTCGATTTCGGCTAATGTAATATCGGGCTCTAACGAAATGATTATCTGTCGTTGGAAGATCAAGGATCATAAGTTCACAATGTGGATCATGGATTACGGTTCCGGACTCAAATCCTCGAAACTGGAATCCTTTCCTGTAGACATTCGGGTAACTAACCTTGATGAATATTTAAACCGTGTCAAACAACACCAGGAAAAAAAATGCGAAACCCTTCCTTTAAAGGGAGTTCTAATTCCACACCGGAATGTAGGAAGAGGGCTGCAGATCATTCAGTCGTTGATGGATACTTTCAAAATCACGTATCATTGTGGAGGAGGGCAAATCTCGTCTGACCCTAATGAGAGAAACATCCAAGGATCTATCATCGAACTCGGTTTCGATTCTTCTAAACATCTCGTATAAAACATGACCTTAAATGAGTTTGCGAGGAATGTGCTTCTCGGTTCCAGCCTTGAAGATAAATTATTTTCACCTTCCCTTCCGCTGGTCGACACTCGTTCTTTCAATTTTTTGAATGTACCTTCCTTGCCGGTTCGGGAAAGAAAAATTCGGACTTCCGAACAAAAAAGTAAAATTCCAAGACTGGAACAGTTATTCAAGGAAGAGAATCGTTTTATCACTTTGCATCATTTTGCGAATCACGAATTGATGGCGATCGAACTTTTTGCCTGGGCCATTCTTAAGTTTCAAGATGCGACGTCTTCTGTCCGGTTCGGTTTATATAGAACTCTTTTGGAAGAACAAACTCATCTAAGAATGTATCTTTTCGAAATGAAAAAGGGCGGAATGGAACTAGGAGATCGGCCTCTGAATTCCATTTTTTGGAAACAAGTTCCGAGAATGCAAACCCTCGAAAAGTTTTACGCGATCATGGCGATCTCTTTTGAGGGAGCTAATCTTGATTTTTCAAAAATTTACACAATGGCTTTCGAACGTTTCGGAGATTTGGAAAAAGCCAATATTATGAAAAAGGTTTACGAAGACGAGATCAAGCACGTCCGTCGCGGTTATCGCTATGTCAAAAAACGGATTCCAGATTCTAAAGACGAATGGGACTATTACCTTTCTTTGATCGAGTTTCCGTTCACTCCGAGAAGGGCCAAAGGATATCATTACTTTCCAGAAACGAGAATTCAGGCCGGATTTTCGGAAAAATTTGCAGCGAAACTGGGAAGATACGAAGACGAGTATACCGGAAAAGTGAATTCTCGAATTTTAAAAGAGGTTTTGGATCTGAGTTAAAGAATATAGGAAAATCATAGACAGGCTTTTTTTATTCCTCAATTTTGTTACCGAACCATGAGCACATTTTCATTTCGTTTTAAAAGGATCTTTTCCGTTTCGTTTACGGCTCGCGTTAAAACTCAAGTTTTCCATTCCAAAACGGTCTTACAGCAGAAGTTTGCTTATTCTACATGTCGAGTTTCGTTCGTTTTAGGTCAGATTCTACTCATCATTTTTTTATCTGTCGGCTGTTCTTCCAAAACGCCTTCCGATTCTCGAATCGTCGAACTTCTGTTTTCATCTGCTGACCAAAAGAATCCTAATGTACTATTGAAAAAAGTGGGCAATTTGGACGAGGATCAGGAGCTAGAATCTTTCTCGTTGGTTCGTAACGGAACAGAAGAGGTTTTGGGAATTTTCAAAAAAAAAGAAGGAGAATGGTTTTTACTCCGGAAATTCTCCTTTTCCCTACTGAATATCGGCCCACTTCATTACGACTCCTCTAAGTCTTCTTGGCTTCCCTCCGATTCCGGGAAAAAGGAAGCAGGTTTCGTAGTTAAGAGAATTCTAATGGAAGAACTTCCCGGAGACGGATTTAATTCTCTTTTTTTGGAAGTGTTAAGTGAAGAACCACCTCTCGGACTTTTTTCAGTACCTTATGTAATCCGTAAGGGCCAAAAGATTTTGGATGGTCTTTTGTCTTTGAAAGATCATGAATTTTTAATAAAGTCTAAACGAATCGATTTCGATTACAATAAAACCGAAAAAAACATCACGATTTTTCCTTCCAACCGCAGTTATGCTCAAAATTTTATCTTTAACGGCTGGGAAATGGTTCCAGATATACCGCGAGTGGCGGTGCCTTCTCTTTTTTCTTTAGAAGCTCCGAAAGAATGGAAAAAGGGAGTTCAAGGAGAAGTAACTCTCTGGTTTAAAAATCGAGGTTCTTATGCGGGTGTGACGTATCTTTCTCTTTCATTTCCCGAGGGTGGAAAAGTAACCATAGATACGACAAAAGAAGGACAAAGAATTTATTTCCCCGGTTCGAATGTATTTTCTTCAACGGGTAAATACGTCAATTCTGTAGTTCCTCTTATTGAAATCACGAAGGAAGGCTGGGGAAGAAATCATAAATACGGAATTCGATTTTCTTTAACTCCGAATAAGGACGGTACTCCGAGCATTCTATTTCGTTCTTCAACACGAATGGGAAAAGTAGTCGTCAATCTTCCGAATCAATTCGGATCGATTCAAAAACAAACCGATCAACAAGGTTTCGTTTCCTACAAATTGGATTTGGTTTCTAAACGAGAATGAGCGATCTTGCAGTTAAAAAACTAAAAGCAGCAAGAGCGGAAGTCGTTCGAGCACAGGTGGAACGATTTCGGGTTTTTTACGCGAGCTATTTTCATCTGGAAGAAACGATTCCAATGGTAGAATATTTCTTCGAAAAGATCTATAACTTAGAAGGAAGAGAAGTCTGGCTTCATCTTGCAATGGATACATACCAAAGAGTAAAAGGTATGATGAAAGAAACTTCTCGCGAGAACATCGAATATCTAATCGAACTCAACAATCTTACGGAAGAGTTGGATACTATTTTTGCCAAACATCTAGTGGATTCGGGTTGGGACGGCAAACGTTTGAGCAGGGAAGAATACGATCTTCACTATAGCCAGATGGGCCATTATAAAGAGCGAATGAGACAGTTGGAAATCGTTTTACGAAACTTAAAAGTTTTTTATGAATTGGCTCATAGGCCGATTAGCGCCTATTTAATCAAACCTGCTCGATTTATGGCTTCTCTTTTCGGAGTATCTGCCTTATTTCAAAGCGTAGAAGAAGCATATAACGCGACTCTTCCCGTTTCTGCAAACATATTCAATTCTTTTTATGAAGAAGTGAAAAAGAGAGAAACGGAATACATCCATACTTTACTGGGAGAAAATCGAAAAGAGGCATGAGTCGACTTCGTAGGCAACTTTTGGAAAGAGCGCACCGTAAGGGGGAATCTCACGAGAACCGAGAGCGCTGGCTTTTGACTTATGCGGATATGATTACTCTTCTTTTGGGTTTATTTATTATCATGTATTCAATTTCTCAAGTCGATCAGACAAAGCTCAAACAAGTCGCCGATGTGATCCGGGGTGGTTTCGGTTTGGGGGAATCTTTCTTTCAGGGAAGTACGATTACAATTGAAGACGATCCTATGCTTCAACCTAAAACTCAGCTTTATCGTTTTTGGGAAAGAATCAGTTACACTTTAAAAAGACTTAAAGAAAAAGCTAAACTTAATATTGGAATCCAAGAAACCGAAGAAATCAAAATTGTACTTTTCGGTTCCTCTTTGGGAGAAGGCGGGTTCCAACCGGACGAAGAAATGGTTTTTGCATTTCAGAAAATATCTGAATTATCTTCCGCGATGGACGTGGACATCACTCTTAAAGTTCAAATTCCTTATGGAAATGAAGCCGCCCAAAAAGGTTTTAGAAACGTTTGGGAATACAACGCGTATCGTGCAGAATTGATCGCAGATTCGTTGTCTCAAAATTATAAAATTCCCAAAGAAAAAATTTCTATCGAAGCTTCCAGCTCGTATAAACCGGTACAATCTTTTACAGCAACTCCAGAAGGAAAAGCGTCTGGGGAAAGAATAGAAATTTTTATCCGTAAAAAATCAGAACACTGAGTAGAGAAATTATGAAACGAAATATATTGCTATTTACAATTTATATTTTTGGAATATTATTTTTTTTGAATTTATCTTTCTGCAAAAAAAACAACCTACCGTTGTCGGTTCAGGACGACAAATGGAGAGAGGAGTCTTCCGAACTCGTCTCCGCGTATTGTCAAAAACTCGCGAGTTGTGCGGATGGTTTTTCCATAGATTTGAAAGATTCTTCGAAAGCGTTAATTCAAGAAAGATTGAACCCCGCAAATTGCGCCGAAAAATTTCGGAGTTCTAACGCGTATTTATTGGCAAACGAAAATCCGGAAACGATCAAAAGAGTAGTCAGAGGTTGCTTCCAAACGGTGGTCGATGGAAATTGTGAAAAAATTCAAAAAGGAGTTTTAAAATTTTCTGAGGATTGTACTCGACTTCAGGCTATCCAATTTAAACGGAATTAGAATCTAATATGTTGCGTGGTCTTAGAAGGCTTAACCGGTATGATAAGAAAATTTTGAAAATTTTAAAATTAGGGGGTAAGCTTGCATCCCTCAGTCAAATCGGATTTTCCAGAAAAACTCCGGAAGGATTTCGATTTCCGATTCATGCGTTAAAAATCGGAACGGAAAAGGGTCTTAAAGAACATCCTGTCGGAATTGTGGCCGGAGTTCATGGGCTTGAGACGATAGGTATTTTGATTCTTCTCGATTTTTTAGAATATGTTCTGCATCCGAATTCTACGGGATACATTCCTGAATTAGAAAAAGGTAAATTAGGAATTATTGTATTACCAATCGTTAATCCTGGCGGGATTGTGCTTAAACAAAGATCCAATCCCGCAGGCGTTGATCTTATGAGAAATTCTGGAATTGAAGCGATAAAACCTTTTCTTTTTTTCGGCGGACAAAAAATTTCCAAACACTTGCCTTACTTTCGTGGAAACGGATTGGAACCCGAATCCAAAGCGTTGTTCCGCCTCGTTTACGAATCTTTTTTTATGGTTAAGGATGCGATCATTCCCGTTTTGGATCTGCATTCTGGTTTTGGAACAGTTGATAATATTTGGTGGCCTTATGCTTTTACAAAAGCTCCTTGTCCGGATACATCCTTGTATCAAAAAATCGGGAGACATTTAAAACATCATTGTGGTCATATTCATTTTCAATACGGACCTCAAAGTGAAACCTATACGACGCATGGTGATCTTTGGGATAAGTTTTACGATCAATACAGAGATTATCACAAGAATTCGTGGAACTGGAATTCTAAATTGCTTCCTCTAACCCTGGAAGTGGGAACCTGGTCGGATATCAAGGAAGATCCTTTCAAGTTGTTTCGCAAACGTGGAATTTTCAATCCCGCTTCGTTTAACAAAATCGAAACTGCCGGAAGATATAGAGGTTTTTTAAGAGATTTTGTTCGTCTTGGTTTAAGGAAACCGAAAGACTGGGAACGAGACTCTGTATATCATTCAAAAGATATTTAAAATTCTACTTGGTCTTATTGAAACGAAAGTGTGAAAGATGTATTTAGAACCTGTCTTAAAAACCTTTCAAGAAATCAGTTACAATGATTCAGTAAGTTCGTAATAAAATATGGAAGTTACCACAAATTACGCCTCTTTGGTAGTTTACTAGCTTTCGAACACATTTTATAATTGTTAGGTTCTCGTTGAGGTTCCTATATTCGGAGATTTTGGAACAGGCTCTGGCGGTTTTCTTATTTTGTAGCGAACTCGTGTTTAATCTGTTTCTTTTAAACCCAAATGAAACGTCGCTTTTCTAAAGTGGAACCGAGGTTTTTGACAGAATTTCTTTTAAGCCTGTCTCGAACGATTCCGTTTCTGTCAAAAGACTGAGAACGATTCTTCCTAGATTCTTTTCGTTCGGAAAACCGAACATTTCTCCGGGATGGACATATACTTTTTTTTCCTTTAATAAACGAAGTGAAAATTCCTCTTCCGGAAAAAATTTTTCGCTTTCTAAAATGCAATACCAACCTGCGTTCGGAAAGTTGCATCGAACTGTTTTGGAAATATTCACGTCTCCCAAAATCCGTTTTAAAAAAGAAAGATTCCTTTGAATCCGTTTGATAATTTGAGATTGAATTAAATTCTTCCATTGCAATAAATCGGAAAGTACGTTTTGAACGGGAGTGTTTACCGAAAGATAAGTATCGGATATGAGTTCCAAATATTCTTTCGCTTTTTTTTTCCAAAACTCCGGTCCGCTGAGTAAAATCCAAGATAGTTTCATTCCCGGGAGCCCTAAAATTTTAGACAATCCGTTTACGGTGATCACTGGTATATCCGAATCCGTTAAAGTTTTATGGAGATCCTCCCCGTAAACGTAGTCCGAAAAAACTTCGTCTATGATCAAGGGTATATTATAGCTTTTTAAAGTATTTTTTAAGGAATAAAAATCGGATTCGTTTAATACGGAACCTGTAGGGTTGTTGGGACTAACGACTAAAATCAATTTGCATTTCGATAAGTCTTTTAGATCGAGATCCGATTCTTTTAATTTCCAGCCATTATCTTTTTTTGTGAAATAGGGGACGGTTTTCAATCCTTCCATTACGGAAAGGAATTCGAATAAGGGATAACCGGGTGCAGGAATCAAAATCGAATCGCCTGGATTGCAAAGCAACTTAAACAAATACGAATATGCTTCCGAAGAGGAGGAAGTTAAAAACAAATCGTCTGGATCGACCTTCACTCCTTTAGAGTAGTAATATTCTTGAATTTTTTTTCGAGCTTCTATGTTTCCTCGAGGATCGGGGTGATAAGTAATCAGATCAGCGCTTCCAAAACTGTGTCGAATCGCTTCCACCGGATATTGAAGACCGACTTGAGTCGGGTTGGCGACCGTCAGATCAGAATAAAGAATTTTGTTTTTTTTATACTCGGATAAGATTGCGACAAATTCGTTCTCTCCTTCTTGAAACGAGAAACGGGAGCTAAAAGATTCTTTCACGGAGAACCGCTTTTGAATTTTTGAATCAAAAAAAGAATTAGGGAGATTAGGATGCTCACTAATATCGAGGTAGTCAAAGGAAAATAAAACCGAAAATTTTCCTTTTCGATACGGATATCACCTGGCAGTTTTCCTAAATAATTTAAAAAGGGAATTTTATTTCCGTAAAGAATCAAGAAACCGACACACAAAAACAAAAAACCTAAAATCAAAAACGGTTTGGCAAAATTTTCCATTAGCGGTTTTGATTTTAATTTTTAGATTTCCGAAGTCAAGAAGCAATTTTATTCATTTGGAATATATATGCAAATTTATTGATATGATAAGTTATTTACCGTAAAACGCACAATTACAATTATAATAAAATTTTTGGGATGTGGAACTTGCACAATTTCTGTGTATCAAAATAATATGTTTTAAAACGAAGTGATTCAATTTTTAACTTACGAAGTTAAAAATTGCTTTTACGGTCGTCATAAATTTGGAGAATATTTTCTAGAAATAATAAATATATTCCTAATGCGACTAACTCCCAAACAAAAACTTAGAGGCCATCTAAAATGTGGGAACTACAACAGAAATTGAACAAAAATCGAATTTGTTCAAAGGTCATAAAATTCCCAAAGAGATGTAATTTGTGGAAACTCCCGGGTTTTATTACGAACTTACTAAATGATTAAAACTGAATTTTCTTCAGGTTTTAGGCCGGATTTTTAATCTTCGAGGATGAATTTAGCCGCTTGTTTACTGAATGCCATAATTGTATAACTTGGGTCCACCGAAACTCCGGTCGGAAATACGCTGGAATCGGAAACGTATAGATTTTTTAATCCGTGAACTCTATGCTTCCAATTTACAACAGATCTGGAAGGGTCCTGTCCCATTCTGCACCCTCCTGCCGGATGCGGGGCGGCCATCATCATTGAAGCGGGGCGAAGTTCAAGTCGATCAATCTTATCCATTTCTTTCTCGGAAGAAATTTTCGTTCTTTTAAGGTCAGGTAAAAGAATCCACTTGGCCCCTGCCTTAAAGTTCAATTGAACTTGTTTACGGATGCAATCTTTCAAAACTTCCTTCGTTAATTTTCCGAAGTGATACGTAATCGTACGCTTACCGGAGGAATTTACCGAAATATTTCCTAGTTCCGAAGGAACATCGTCGATCCATCCGATTGTACCTCCTACATGAGTAAGTTGTTTCATGATTTCTCTGTGTTCTAAGCCGAACCCTGGAATCAGAGCGGACAGACTTCCGGGTTGAAGTTGATTGGCCATGATTAAAAAGCCACCTTCGGTATAACTTCCATTTTCTTTAAAACGGGCTAAACGAAATTCTTCCACACCGAATGCGGAAGGAATATTTCTCCACTGAACGATCGGTTCTTCATAAAATGCATGAACGAAAGGAGATGGATTGATCGCAAGATATTCTCCGAGTGCGGGAAGTTTTTTCTTCCATCCGTTTCTGAGTAAGAATGTAGAACTTCCAAATCCACCCGCCGCGATCACAAAAACGGATGCTTCGAATCTTAACGTGATCCCAGATTCTTTTCCGGAAGGTCGATCAATCATGACCGCTTCTAAAAATGCCACTTTATCGCCTTTGAGTTCTAAACGAATCGCTTTACAGTCCGCGTAGATATCGGTCCCTAAAGCCATCGCCTTAGGAATATGAGTCACCAACTGGCTTTGTTTGGCCCCATACATACAACCTTGCATGCAGTGACCGGATTTTTGACAATTTTTTCTAGCTTGTGGAACCGGGTTACCTTCCCAGCCGAGAGACTTACAGGCTTTTCTCACAAGCTGATTCATTTTATTATGATATTCTTCTTTAGCAGGATGAACGTTTAAGACTTCGTCCAACTCTTTCCAATGAGAACTTAGATCTTCGGAAGAATGACCGTAAATTCCGTATTCTTTTTTCCAAAGGTCAAGTCTGTCTTCCGGAGTTCTATAACTATCAGCCCAATAATGAACCGAAGCCCCACCTACGTTTTTTCCATAAACAAGGTTGATCGTTCCGGTAATGTCGGTAGCCATATTCCTTTCCGCAGAAATTTTTCCGGCCATGTTGAGTTCGTGGTTATCGAAAGTTCCCGTATGATAGTAACCGCCTTCTTCTATAAGAATTACTTTCTTACCGTTTTTGGAAAGTTCGTAAGCGAGTGTAGAACCGCCGCAACCAGTTCCTACGATAACTACATCCGCCTTTACGGTTCTGGAATCTCCCAGATTTTTCCATTCGTAAACGCGACCGCTCATGATTCCCCCAGAATTTTTTTATAATAGATTCTGGATTCGCTTAATTTTTCGGGAGGGTTCCCGAAAGGTCCATCATACGAAATCGCTTTGAAAGAAGATTCGTGTCCATAATAAACCAAGTAGATGGGTAATTTAAGATTTGTTAATGCGGCTCGGATCGTATCAGATTCAGTTGTTTCTTGGGAAAGTAGAAAATTCTTTCTATCTTCTTCGCTTAATCTGGAAAAACGACTCCAATAACCTTTAACCAGAGGAAGATATTCTAAAATAAAAATGAGAGATCTGAAATCATCAGAGATGTTCGAGTCCACAAAAAAAAATTCTTCGTCTAATCTGCGGATTACTTCCGCTTTTTCAAGATCGGGAAAGCCCGATTCTTGAGGCAAAAGGGTTTGAGAATAAGCTGATAAAAATTCAACTTCGGATATGGAAAAGAATAGGGTTTTGGGTAGGGATTGACTTTTAGAAAAACGAAAAAAGAAAGTCCCGGCACCAATGCTGAGTAGTCCTCCAAGGCCAAAACCGAATAATTTTCGTCTCGATATTTTTTCCGTCCATAAGTTCATAACTTCGGTGAATATCCCTGAATTGAAACGGGTGTCAATTCTGAAAAGTGGTTGACACAACAATCGTTCGATAAACTTTGTCAAACATGGCTGATAAAAACGACAAAGTCAAACAGAACGCACCTGGAAAATACTATATCGATAATAGCTGTGTTCCTTGTAATGACTGTTTGGAAGAAGCTCCTATGCTTCTCAAATACACCGACGACGAATCGAAAGTTTATTTCCACAGACAGCCTGTTTCCCCTGAAGAGGAAATTGCGGCAAGAAAAGCGATGGAAATTTGTCCTGTTGAAGCTTTGGGAGATGACGGAGAATGAGTTTAAAAATTTGTCGGATTTTATTTTCAGCCCCGGTTTATCTTTAATCTTTTGGAAAGTTTCTAATCTTCACAATTTCTTTCTTCTTATCTTCACCCAACAAATTCTTCGACTAAAATCCTTGAAAAAAACTGTCTATTCATCTACGGGTTTCTACGAATAAAAAGCCAATATAGTAGATCGATTTAGATTAAAGGTTTGCGATTTGGGCGCGAACAAAAATGTAAAAATCTACGTTTCACTTTCGTAATGGATTGTCTTTTCCAAAATAGGGCCTATTTTAAGGAAAACCAAAGGTGTATGCTTTGAGCGAATTCGATTTTCAATCGGCTGATTTTTATAAATTTCTAATCGAAAAAAGTCCTGAGTTGATTAGCTTTCATGATCCGGATGGAATCTTTCTTTATGTCAGTCCTTCGGTAACTTCTATTTTAGGTTATCAGCCAGAAGAATTAATCGGCAAAAACCCCTATGATTATTTTAGCCCTCTTGATAAGAACAGAATTTTTGAAAATTCTCATCAGCCGATTTTAAAAGGAAGAGAAATCGAACATATCGAATATCAGTTTCTCAGAAAAGATGGAAAATACGTTTGGTTGCAAACAATTACTCAATCGATTCGGGATAATCAGGAAACTGTAATCGCTCTTTTTAGTACTTCCAGGGAATATTTAGGGCTCAATGCAATTCTTGACGAGACAGAAAAAAAACAGGTTCTCGATGAGATTCGTCTTTCGGAAGAAAAGTTTTTTAATGCGTTTTATTATTCGGGTGTCGGTATGGCTCTCGTTTCTTTGGAAGGAAAATGGCTAGAAGTAAATTCAAGTCTTTTGGATATAATCGGCTACTCAAGGGACGAGATTTTAAAACTTACCTTTCAAGATATAACTCATCCGGATGATCTTACTGCTGATTTAAATCTTCTACAGGAAACATTGGAAGGTAAAAGGGATAGTTATAGAATGGAGAAAAGGTACTTCCATAAAAACGGAAGTACAATATGGATTTTATTGATAGTGTCTCTTGTGAGGGATTCCCAAAAGAAACCTTTATTTTTCATCTCTCAGATCCAGGATATTACCGATCGCAAAAACATGCTTTCTGCTTTAATCGAAAAGAACGAAACCTTACAGGCGTTGAGCAATCACTTAACAGAAAGAAATTCTCAATTGGAAGAATTCAATCAGATCGTTTCTCACAATCTACGTGCACCAATTGGAAATATTTTTACGCTTACGACCATGTTATGTGAGAAATACGGTAGGGACAAAGATGAGCTTCTCCAATCTTTGGAGATGAGCGTAAAAGATTTGATGACCACATTGAGCGATATCGTGGAAGTGATCAAAATTCGCAGAAATCGGAATGTGGATAAACAACCTATTCTTTTTAAGGACGCTTTTAACAAGATTCAGAATCTTCTCTCTACTGAAATTAATAAGATGAGTGTGGAAATTCAAACAGACTTTACCGCGGCCCCGGAAATTCTTTATTCAAAGGTATATCTGGAAAGTATATTATTGAATTTATTGAGCAATGCTTTAAAATATTCTGATCCTAATAGAAAGTCAGAGATTTCTTTCGTCTCATATATAAAAGACAAAAAAATCTTTTTAATAGTTCGCGATAATGGTTTAGGAATCGATCTCCGAAAATACGGTCACCAAATCTTTAAAATGAATAAAACGTTCCACCGGGAAAAAGAAGGACAAGGTATCGGGCTATTTATGACGAAAAATCAAATAGAATCCCTGGGGGGCGAAATAACGGTTGAAAGTTCTCCCGGTAAAGGTACATCTTTCCTCATCAATTTCGATAAATACAATGATTTCGAACAGCGGTAATATGAACTTCTGGTTGGTCGATGATGATTCCATCTACATCATGATCGCAAGACGTTTTTTGGAAAAAGACGGTAGGATCACGAAACTACGCGATTTCCAAGATGGTGAATTGGCTCTTCAGGAACTTCAAACATTGAGTTCCGATCGAGAAGAACTCCCTGATGCAATCTTGTTGGATATCAATATGCCTTTTATGGACGGTTGGCAATTTCTAGACGAATTCAAAAAAATCCAAGGGGCCTTGGCAAAAAAGATTACCATTTTTATGGTAAGCTCTTCCGTGGATGAAAGAGATATATTGAAAGCGAACTCTTTTCCCGAAGTCAAAGGTTATCTTTCCAAACCTCTCACCCAAGATCATATTCAAAAACTTTATAGCCAACTTGTTTAAGTTAGCCGGAATAGCTTTGTTTATACGAAGGGCTTCTTGTATTTTGTGAAAAAACCATCCTAAGAAAGCGCCGGGTGGTAAGGTAATCCAACGAAAAAGAATAAACTGATGAAAGTTCCAATGGAAACCATCAAAAATCCTATAAAAGGATTCATCGGAGGTTCTTCTCCGTTCCAATTTCTGAAATTTAAGATCCAGTATTCTATATTCCCAAATAGGATTACAAAGTAAAAAGTCAAATGGTGGGAAAGGATCACGATGACAATTCCTAAAATGATTCTTCTTGTAATGTTGTAATTTTCCTGTCTCTCTACGAAAAGATTCCAGATTACATAAGATGTTGAGAATGCAGCTAAGGTTGAATAAATTGGGAATGTCTTGTGATCTCCTGTTGCGGTGAATGCGATTACAAGTCCGATAATCGAGCAGACCAGTACCATCGTTAAACTCATTTTCAAGATAGAAATGGGGTGAAATATAGAATTTCGATTCGAAGCCAATTGCACAATTGCAACTTACGAAATGATCCAAATTATTTCTTTAAAAAAAATTCGATTTTATTTTCGAGTCTTTTTTACTCTCCCTGCCCCAAAGAAAATGCCCTTTTTCCGTTAAAATAATATAGGTTTTCCGTTTTTATGGTATCAAAAGCAGCTGAGTCCAGTTTTAAGAGAAGTTCCGCAATTTGCTTGTGAGAAATCGGATGATACGAAGGATCTTCCTGTTTAATCAGAGCGTTCTTGCTCACGAATCTACATCTCCAATGGTCGATCAAAAACGTTTCAGGCTGACCCTCGGGATAAACTTTTACTCCTCGATTGGTAATGATTTTTAACATTAGGTCGTTTGAAAGAGATTTAAGTTTGTTTGCAAGTTCGTTCGGATCGTTGCCGATCCAATCTAGAAAAATATCGACTCCGACTAGTTCTTTCTTTTGAATAATTCTATTATATTCAGGAATTATAATTTTCTTTGCTTTGCCGAAGGAAACGGGTTTGAATTTTTCGGGAAGATGACCTAAATTTCCGATTACCGCATCGGCAAATTCCTTGGTTCCGACTTTGATTCTACTTACACCAGGTTTAAAAATATCTCCGGTATGAATTCCCTCTTCGACCGTTAAGAGCCAAGCGTTGTTGATTTTTGCCGCGATATCGGGTTGTCCTATATGAACAAGCATCATCACTGCGGCATTGAGTAAGCCGGATGGATTTGCCAGATTTTTTCCTGCAATATCGGGGGCAGAACCGTGAATCGCTTCGAACATGGAAACAATTTCGCCGATATTGGAAGAACCAGCCATTCCAACTGACCCCGCAATTTGCGCTACGATGTCGGAAATGATGTCTCCGTACAAGTTCAAAGTTACGACTACATCAAAGTTCTGCGGTCTATCCGCAAGATTTGCGGCACCGATATCAATGATCTGTGAATTCGCTTCGAGTTCGGGATATTCTTGTGCAATTTCCTTGAAGATATCATGAAATAAACCGTCAGTCTGCTTCATGATATTGTCTTTTACCATTGCTGTTACTTTTTTTCTTCCGTAAGCTCTGGCGTACTCGAAAGCGTAACGAATGATCTTTTCCGAACCTGGACGGGAAATTAGTTTGAGGCATTGAACCGTATCGTTGGTTTGTCTGTGTTCAATTCCGGTATAAAGGTCTTCCTCGTTTTCACGGATGATGACAATGTCGAGAGAAGGGTGTTTGGTTTCCACATACGGATACAGAGAAAAGCAGGGCCTGACGTTGGCAAAAAGTCCCAAAGTGGTTCTTACGGTTACGTTCAAACTTTTGTAACCACCACCTTGGGGAGTGGTAATGGGGGCTTTCAAGAATACTTTAGTTTGTCTGAGAATGTCCCAAGCCTCGGGTTTGATTCCGGAAGAATGCCCGCCCTTATAAACTCTTTCTCCAATTTCTATTTCGATCGGATCGATTTTTGCTCCGGCCGCATTGAGAATTTTGAGGGTTGCATCCATGATTTCAGGACCGATTCCGTCTCCGTGTGCGATCGCAATTTTAGTTTTTTCGGACATTCCCATCTCCTAATGCTTCTATTAGAACGGGGACGGTAAATAGGTCAATTCTTATCGAGCTTTCATCGGTAAACCTATATCACCTATCGTAAAAGTCATGTGTGGTGGGTGGGAACATGAATGGAAGCGCAAATATCAATCAGCTTATTTTATACTTGATCGTTTCAGGAGAGTTTTAGTTAGGCTTTCAGTTGTATCCACACTCGTCTGGCGTTTGGAAATTATCTTAAAAATGTTTTAGAATGATTGAAATCGGCATTTTACTACTTGGACGCATGAAAATAATACAATGATGAGCTTGTTTCAAAAGTTGGAATATGGGATTTTCAAAAAAAGCTGGCAATTCAAAATTAGACGTGATTCTTGAGAACTTCTGTCTTCTTTGCAAGATTACCTATTAATTTTTGTTGCCATTTTCATACTTAAGCAAAAAGAAAATATTATTACATTTACTGATTCTCATGTAATGAAGTACCATAAATTTTAGCACAGATCCCATTTAGAGACGGAATTATAGATGTCTTACCGTCAGGATACGTCTTGAAATCTTAAAGAGGAGTCGAC
>NZ_CP024871.1:3547500-3552500 GCF_000306675.2 Leptospira mayottensis 200901116 | reverse complement strand
CCCTTGGAGGGGATCCGGTTCTCTTTCAACATTTCTTTTGGTTCTATTCTCATCCCGCGGTTTATATCATGATTCTTCCTGCGATGGGTGTGATTTCTGAGCTCGTGGCTACATTCTCCAAAAAAGTGATTTTCGGATATACTGCGATTGCATATTCGTCTCTTGCGATTGCGGCAGTCTCTTTTTTGGTTTGGGGACACCATATGTTTGTATCGGGCCAATCCGAATTTGCGGGAGTTTTATTCTCCTTTATCACGATGCTTGTGGGAGTTCCTACTGCAATCAAACTGTTCAACTGGATTTCTACGATGTACAGGGGTTCAGTTCGTTTGGATGCTCCTATGCTCTTTGCGATTGGGTTTATGTTCCTTTTTACGATTGGTGGTTTGACCGGGGTATTTCTTGCTTCTACCGGTATGGATGTTCATTTTCACGATACTTATTTCGTGGTGGCTCACTTTCATTATGTGATGGTGGGAGGAACTCTAATGGCTGTAATGGGAGCTCTGATTTATTGGTTCCCGAAAGTAACAGGGAAAATGACTTCCGATTTTTTAGGGAGAATTTCTTGGGTATTTATCTTTACGGGATTTAACGTAACTTTCTTTCCACAATTTATCTTAGGATCGATGGGAATGCCTAGACGATACTATGATTATCTGCCTGAGTTTACAAGCCTGAACCAAATTTCCACAGTGGGATCCTGGTTGATCGGAACCGGATTTTTGATTGGTTTAATTGCCGTAATTCACGGATTAATTGCAGGAAAAACCGCTGGAAACAATCCTTGGGGAGGGAAAACACTTGAGTGGACAATTCCATCTCCTCCGACGCACGAAAATTTTGAACAAACTCCGACAATAACGGGGGGGCCTTATGAGTACCGCTAAGCACTTTCACCATGCGCATCACTTTGATAGTGCTGAGCATCAATACGACGCTTCTAAACAAGGAATTTGGTTGTTCCTTGTTACGGAGATTCTAATGTTCGGCGCTCTTTTCGTGGGTTATACCATCTATCATTCTTTGCATCCGGAAATTTTCCATGCTGGAAGTCATCATTTGTCCGTTCCGATGGGAGCTTTTAATACAGTTGTACTTCTATTCAGTTCGTTTACGATGGCCCTTGGGATTCATTATGTTCAAGTAGATAAAAAGAAAGAAGCTATAATTGCACTTGCCGTTACTGTCTTATGCGCACTTACATTTATGGTCGTGAAGTATTTTGAATATTCGGCGAAGATCCATCACGGACTTTTGCCAGGAAAGTTCTTTACGAACACTGAAATGGTTGATATAAAAAACGCGGCTATGTTTTTCGGTTTTTACTTCGTGATGACCGGGATTCATGGATCTCACGTATTGATTGGAGCCGGGCTTATTATTTGGGTGATGATCAAGGTAATCAAAGGGGAAGTAAATTCTTCTTATTACACGCCTGTGGAAGGAGTAGGTCTTTTCTGGCACGTAGTCGACTTGATCTGGATTTATCTTTTTCCACTTCTTTATTTAGTAGGATGATATAATTTCGCGCACGGATTCAATTCGTATAAAAAAACCCCGGGAAATCCGGGGTTTTTTTATTTAAAGTTTATCCTAAAATGTAGGTACAGGAAATTTTGAAATTATTGGTAATCGATATCTTTTGTAGGGAATCCTTTTTTTATTTTGAAAACATATTTCCAATAGAATCTAAAAAATGAAAAATTTTATTTAGAGTTCTGTTTCTAAATATGGAAAATTACTACAAAAATTGAACGATAATAAAATCCCAAAAAGATATAAATTGTGGGAACTATTACATTTTATTGCGAGTTTACTGAATGATTAAAACTGAATTTTCTTTAGGTTTTGAGACAGGCTCTGATATGGCGCCCCCATCCGGAGCTGTAAATATTTTTTCGCATTTTTTTTAATCACCCAATAATTTAACTCGTTAGAGAAAAGCATTCGCGACGATTGATCAGACTGATATTCGCGGGTTGGATACCGCAGGATAATCTATACATCGGGAGCTGTTCTTAGTCTTAAAACGAAGGTCAAATTTGAAATTCAAATTTGCTTCAACACTGAGCCAACAAGTATTCCTCCTTTATCGTACATCTTCTCTAACGAATTCAATTATTGGATGAAACATTACTCTAACTCTATGCAACCAGATTCATCGCCGCCCAAAGAAATCCGGATAACTCTCTTGAAACTGCCGTTATCATTACCTGAGGAGTTTTTCCTCTTTGCTGTAGATTACGAAACTTTTTGTGTAATCTGAGAGATGCTTTTTCCGCCAAAGCAACAACTAACGCAGGTTGTCCCGATCTACGTGCGGTTACAATCTTACTTCCTGTTCCAGGGAAACGATGTTGCCAAGCTGCTTCTGTCAATATTCTTCGAAGTCTGGGACTTCCAGTTTTTGTTATCCCTGTTTGTTTTCTTTTGGAACCGCTGGAATATTCTCCCGGAACAAGTCCAAGAAAACTCATGAACGAACCGGCTGTTTTGAATCGTTTGAAGTCACAAACCTCACAAAGTAAAAACATTGCGGTTAGATAATCCACTCCTCGGAAACATCTTAATATTCCTACTTTCTCTCGATACGGTTCACTTTCCGCTATCTCTTGTATTCTCTTATCCATCGCTTTTAAATTCTCTTCTTGAACTCTTACTCGACTATAATAGTCGTTAAATGTCTCTTGAAGGATCTCGTTGTTAAACTGTAGAGTGTTCAACCATTTGTTATGACTGACTGTCCAATACTTTGTTGCTGAGTAAGTTATACCCTTTCTTAATAAGAATTTCATCAACCTCTGACGATTCCTTCCTAAATCCAAACGAAGGCTGTCACGGGATCTCAAATAATCCCTTACCGCTTCGTCCTCTTCACTCGGTACATGAATCGATTCTAATTCTCCACTTCGTAATAATTTTGCTAACTTGATCGCGTCTCTCTTATCCGTTTTGATCTTATCCGAACTTTGTCTTGGTATCTTTCCGGGTGCTACAAGGATACAATTCACTCCCAAAGACTTTAGATATCTGTAAAGTGGATAACCGGTTACTCCCGCCTCGTAACAACTATGTATCTCGTTCCATTCTGATTTTAGTTTATTGACGAACTTTTTGATCTGAACCTCATTATGTTTTATCTGCTGTTCTTTTACTATTTCCTTTGTATTGTTCGTTAAATTCGCAATTCTAATCGTTTCTTTGTGGACATCCATTCCTACATATACTTTTCTTTTCATTACGTTCCTTCTGTTGGTTTTCTTGTTTTGTGGTAAATGCTTGCATCTAACCCACGCTTTTCAAGCCCAGAAGGGGCGCCATTTTGTCTTGATTTTTTTCTTTTTAAAAAAGTTATGTATAAAATTCAATACGACTAACGTGCTTTGAAAAAGAAAAGATGTCTTTCATATATAAAAAAGCGTTGATATGAGTTTAGAACCCTTTTAAATTCACACAATCATTAAAGATTGAAAAAAAGGAAGAATGGCAATGAAAAAAGTTTTGATTGGATTGATTTTGACCACGGTAGTTATGATCGGTTGTAAACCGTGCTCTGATTTGGAAGCGAAGATCTGCACAGACTTAGGAGAAAAGTGTGAAAAATGGAAAAGTATGGGAAAACCTGGCGTACCTATCGAGGATCAGGATCAAGGTCGTTCGGGTAGAAAAAAATTAGTTGGTATTTTGTTGGAAAGTGTCGGTCTTATGGAGCGCAATGCACAGGCTTGCCAAGGCCTTTCTTCTAACTACGATGCTCTAATCATTTCATTAAAAAAATCCGTGGAATAATTTTTTCCGTTTTAATTCGACTTTGTTTTTCAAATGAAGTCGAGTTTGCAGCCCCGTTTTTTCTGATTTTATCCAAACACCGTTCCAAAGCGGTGATTTCACCCAGAAATTCAATTTCAAGACTTTTATCTTTGAATTTTATAGAAAGACTTCTTCGCATATATTACAATGGATTAATTGAATAAAGAAAAAATAATGTTTCAAATATCTTTTTTTATATCGAAGAAATAAATTTATTTCTTTTTCAATAATCAACATTCCCTCTACAATTCCAAACTTATCTTTCTAAAAGTGATAGCGGTCTTACGGGTGTTTTGCCGTTTAACGAAAAATTTGACGACTATTTATGAGACTTGTTTATAATTCAGAAAATTCCGGATTTTGAAAGGTGGCAAAAATCTATATTAGAAAATCTATATGAAATTTATTTCAAGTTCAACAAAAC
Source organism: Leptospira mayottensis 200901116 (assembly GCF_000306675.2). Taxonomy (NCBI): domain Bacteria; kingdom Pseudomonadati; phylum Spirochaetota; class Leptospiria; order Leptospirales; family Leptospiraceae; genus Leptospira; species Leptospira mayottensis. The sequence goes on along the minus strand of NZ_CP024871.1, from coordinate 3,548,263 downwards.
ACTACACGCTTAAAAAATCGATCGACATCCATAAAAAAATGAGTTTGGAGAAATTGAAGTTTTTGTGATAAAAAGTAAGGACCATTTCTTGAGCTAGTGGAATTTAGTTTTGATATTTATCTTAAAAATTGAGGTCGGTGATATCCTTTTGAATCGCAATGCTATCCTGGAAAATAAGGAAGTTACGCTATTACTCTCGAACTCGATATAAATACTGTGAAGGCTATTTAGAAAAATAAAAATACAATTTTTTAGCAAGGAAGCTTTTGAATTTATCCCAAAATTTCAGAAACTCGTAGGAGGATTTAAAAGTAATAAAAAAGTCTTTAAAAGACTATAAATTCCCAAAAAGACGTAATCTGTAGGGAACTCCTACCTTTTATTTTGAACTTCCCCAAGATTCTATAACTGATTTTTCTTATTCTTAAGATCTTTTGGTGGCCTTTTTATAAAAATTTTTCCTAGTTTTTTTACACTAGAGTTAAATTAGCTGAAACACTTTGTGGGTTGGATAAAAGGAAATCTTTAATTTTTTCAAAAGAATTTTGGCATTTAAGCCGATTTTAGAAATAGGATTTAGGATTCCTAAATGCAGAATATCGATTATTCGAGAAAACTCAAACAAATCTCGACCCGAACCCCAGTTCGAGAAAATGCCGATTTCAATCGAACGATTCAAACGGTTCAACACGATAAAAAATCGGGATCTCCGATCCAGATTTTTTCATCTACTCGTTCCGTCTTTATTTTGTTATTGGGTTCT
>NZ_CP024871.1:3542500-3545000 GCF_000306675.2 Leptospira mayottensis 200901116 | reverse complement strand
GTGGAGTCATATCAATTTCAAAGTTTCCGAAGCAATCTTTGACGAGTTGTATAAGAAATGTATAAATTATCTGAGTCACAAAAAATTATACGTTTTTGATGGTTATGCCGGTGCAAATCCCGAAACTAGAGTGAGCCTACGCGTTGTTTCTGAAAAAGCTTGGCAACACCACTTTTGTACAAATATGTTCCTTCGTCCTACAAAGGAAGAATTATCTGGACTGAATCCTGAGTTTACGATCATCAACGCATGTGGCATTAAGAACGAAAACTTCAAACAACACGGAATGAATTCCGAAGTGTTTGTGATCTTTCATCTTGCTAAGAAGATTTGTATTATCGGTGGAACCGAATACGGTGGAGAAATGAAAAAAGGTATTTTCTCCGTTATGAATTACAAACTTCCGTTAGAGGGAATTCTTAGCATGCATTGTTCCGCGAACGTGGGCAAAGATGGGGATACGGCTCTTTTCTTTGGACTTTCCGGAACCGGTAAGACAACTCTTTCTACGGACCCGAACCGTAAACTGATTGGAGACGATGAGCACGGCTGGGACGACAATGGGATTTTCAACATCGAAGGAGGTTGTTACGCTAAGGTAATTAATTTAGATCCTAAAACCGAGCCAGATATCTACGAAGCGATTCGTAGAGATGCTCTTTTGGAGAATGTGGTCTATGATCCTCAAACGAAAGTGGTGGATTATTCTTCCGCTGCAAAAACAGAAAACACTCGTGTTTCTTATCCGATTTTTCACATCAATAATATTCAAGTTCCTTCCAAAGGGGGACATCCAAAAACTATTATATTCTTAACTTATGATGCGTTTGGAGTTCTTCCGCCTGTTTCCAAATTAAGCATTGAGCAGGCAATGTATCACTTCCTTTCCGGTTACACTGCGAAGGTTGCGGGAACTGAAAGAGGAATCAAAGAACCTACCGCGACTTTCTCCGCTTGTTTTGGAGCCGCATTTATGACTCTTCACCCGACTAAATATGCTAAGTTACTCGGTGAAAAAATGAAAAAACATAATGTAAGAGCGTATTTGATGAACACTGGTCTTGTAGGCGGATCTTACGGGGTTGGAAAGCGCATGAATCTTCCTTCTACCCGTAAAATCATAGACGAAATCTTAAATGGAAATATTGAGAAGTCCGAGTTTGTGATTCACCCAGTTTTTCAAGTAGCTTATCCTAAGATGATCAGCGGAGTTGATAGCGCGATATTAGATCCGAGAGAAGCTTGGACCGACAAAGCTGCTTACGATGCAACCGCTAAGAAGTTAGGGGAAATGTTTATTAAGAATTTTAAGCAATACGCAGAAGGTTCTAAAGATTTCGATTTCACTGCTTTTGGTCCAAAAATCTAAGACCATTTATAAATGCAGGAGATCTTAAAGGGTCTCCTGTTTATCTTTTCTTTTGACGCTTCTTTTACTAAAACTTGTCGCATTCTACAGCGTGTATCAAAACTTTAGTTTACTTTATCAGAAAATTAAGCTGCAAGGTTCTGTTCCTAACCAGTTTTTTTCGTAAGAAAAACTGGTTAGGGCAGGTTCTTATGATACAGCTTTGCATCCGTTGGAAAAGTAATCGCTTTCTCTTGAACCGTTGTATCAACATTCACTCTTCTAAATTCTGGATCTTTGATCTGACCTTCCCGTTGGCCTAAAAAGATCGTCTCTTCTAAAAATTTCTCTACTCCATCGGAACCTATCCGTTTCCGCCACTTTACTAAACTCGTTGGATCACAAGGAAAATCATGTTCGAAATATTCATTTCCGCAAATATATTGCCAATACGGATTTTCCAAATAGCCTTCTATTACCTTCTCATCAGACACGTTATACGCATGTTTCAAGTAATGAAGTCCCACTAACAAACGGATTCGTAATCCGGGGCGCCCGGTTTTCTCTGTGTAGTATTTTCCGAATTCTTTCTCAAATTTTTCCCAGTTTATCTTCTTCGAGATTTGATACTACGGGTGTCTAGGATCCAGGATTTGGTCCAATCTATTTCGAAATAGTTCTCCTTGATTCTGTTGTTTTGAGTTTTCTTCTGGTTTCATTTTCACCGGCTTTTACGTGGTTTCTGGATGTTTTTACGAGGATTTTGTTTTTAAGTTTTTGTCCTTGGATAGCATTTTATTTGCGTTATTCGCTATTGTAACTCTTTTTCAGGGACGACTAATTAATTCAGCTCATTTGTCGAAAGTAAAGATTCAAACAAGTAACGACAAACAAATGAAGAATTGTAACAAAAAGGTAAAACTTTAGGTTCAGATACTCTCTGAAAGTTTGAAAAAATCCTATGTGAACTATTGAGAATGCCGAAAGCAGAATCCAAAGATTAAAGATGATCAGTGAGAAATAGAAGCTGAGATAGACTATAAGAAGGAAAAAAATTCCGCAGATCGTTTTCACGATTTTTATTTTTTAAAATACGTTAAGGATTGGCAAACTGAATCGAAGCCTTTTTTGATTTTACAGTTGATTGTTCCA
>NZ_CP024871.1:3527500-3540000 GCF_000306675.2 Leptospira mayottensis 200901116 | reverse complement strand
GTTTTGGAAAAAGCTATCATGGCGGGGATTGCGTTCGGGTGTGATATCGCTTTATTTACTAAATTCGATCGTAAGAATTATTTTTATCCGGACCTCCCAAAAGGTTATCAGATCTCTCAATTCGATAAACCTATCTGTACTGGAGGTGGGGTCACTTTTACAATCAAAGGGGAAGAATCCCCTCGTTATGTGAGACTGACTCGGATTCATATGGAAGAAGATGCGGGAAAGCTGATACATTCCGCGGACCCGAATATTCCTCAGTCGTATGTCGATCTAAATAGAGCAGGAACTCCCCTCATCGAAATTGTTTCGGAACCGGACATGCGTTCTTCGGATGAGGCATATTATTATCTTAATTCTTTAAAGTCGATTTTAAAATATATTCGCGTTTCGGATTGTAACATGGAGGAAGGTTCTCTTCGTTGCGACGCAAATGTTTCGATTCGGCCGAAAGGTTCGGATAAATTCGGAACCAGAGTCGAAATTAAGAATCTGAATTCTTTCAAAGCAGTCAAAGCGGCAATTGATTACGAGGTAGAATGGCAAACTGAAATGGCGTTGGAAGGAAAAACTTTTCAACAACAGACTAAACTCTGGGATGGCGTGGCAAATAAAACCGTAACGATGAGAACCAAAGAGATGAGTCATGATTATCGTTATTTTCCCGACCCGGATCTGCCCGTAGTCATTCTTCAAAAAGAAACGGTAGAATCTGTTCGTTCCAAATTACCCGAACTTCCCAACGAAAGAAAAAATCGTTTTATAGAAAAGTTAGGGCTTCCAAAATACGATGCCGAAGTTCTGACTGCCGAAAGGGAAATTGCGGATTACTTTGAAGATGCTTTGAAAGTTTCTGGGGATGCAAAGAAAACGTCCAACTGGGTCAAAGACGAAGTTCTTGGCGTAGTAAATAAAGAAAGTATTACGATTTCTGAATTCTCTGTTTCTGCCCAAAGAATCGGCGGACTCGTAAAATTAATTGCGGATGGAAAAATTTCAGGAAAAATCGCCAAGACGGTTTTTGAAGAACTTCTTACTTCTGATAAAGATGCCGAAGCGATTGTCGTTGAAAAAAACCTAATTGTGGTCCGAGACGATAAGGAAATCGAAAGAATTGTGGACGAGGCGATCGCTAATAATCAGGATGCCGTGGCCAAATACAAAAGTGGTAAAGATCGCGCGTTAGGCGCTATTGTAGGTTATGTGATGAAAGTTTCCAAAGGAAAAGCGGATCCTGAATTAGTGAACCAAATGCTTTTGGATAAATTGGGACCTCTTCCGCCAAAGGGTTAAATGAATGCTCTATAAGCTACCGAGAATTATACAACAGGTGCCTGGAATTTTGCGTTCTAGCTTAGGTATTTATCTCAAAATTCATAGTATCTTTCATGTAGGTCAGTAAGAGCTTGCTTTAAAACTCTAATCTGTGGGAATTCTCGTAGGATTGGATGATGAAAAAGAAGATTCAAAAGTTCATAAACCACTAAAGGGATGTAATTTGTGGGAACTCCTACGTTTTGTTACGAACTTACTGAATGATTGTAATTGGTTTCTTTTAAGGTTTTGGGACAAACTCCAAGAAGATTTTTTCCTGGATAAAGGAGTTCTTGCATTTTAAGAACCAGCTTCTAATTTTTCTTACGGAAAAATTAGAAATAAACAAAAATCTGCCTGGTTCAGATTTGTATTATTTTATAAAAAGTTACAGAATTTAGTCTAAGTTGTAATTTTTCATCGATTAGACTCTTGACGTCGGATTCATCAAAATTCTATTATGTCCCTTACAATGCAGGATTTCGCCCATTTACATCTGCACACTAACTATTCCATGCTCGACGGAGCGATCCGTATCAAAGAGTTGATGCAGCACGTAAAAGAAAACGGTATGTCATCGGTTGCGATGACTGATCACGGAAACATGTTTGGTGCCGTTGAATTTTACAATGAAGCGACGAAACAAGGTATTAAACCGATTATAGGTAGCGAATTTTACGTTTCTCCGAATCGAAAGCAAGAAATGGAGATGGTAAAGATCGCGGACGGAAGTGCATATCATCTAATCCTTCTCGCGAAGAACGAGGAAGGTTACAAAAATTTAATACGCCTTTCCAGCAAATCCTACACAGAAGGTTTCTATAAAAAGGCGAGAATTGACTACGATCTTCTCGCTCAACACAATGAGGGCCTTGTCTGTTTGACGGCTTGTCTTGCGGGTGAAGTCAATCGGAAGATTTTGGAAGGAAAAATCGAAGAATCTTTTCAATTAGCCGGAAAATTAAATGAGATCTTCCGTAAAGAGGATTTTTATATGGAAATCCAAAACCACGGAATTTCGGAACAGATGACCGTGGCAAAACAAATCTACGACTTTGGAAAAAGAACCGGCATCCCTCTCGTAGTTACAAACGATTCTCATTTTCTAAAAAAAGACGACCAAGAGGCTCAGGATATTCTTCTTAGAATCGGGATGCAAAAGCGTATTACAGACCCAATGGAATTCGGCTTTAACGGAGAATTCTACGTAAAAAGCCCAGATGAGATGGCGAGGGTGTTTCCCGAAATCCCGGAAGCTTTTTATAATACATTAGAAATTAGTAATAAAGTGGATTTGAAACTTCAATTTGGAAACTATCTTCTCCCCGAATTTGAGGTTCCGGAAGGATACGATGCCGATTCTTATCTTGAAAAATTGATTTGGGAAGGGATCGGAAGAAAGTATCCTAACCTTTCTCCGGAAATCAAAGATAGAGTCGTCTTCGAACTCAATACGATTAAGAATATGAAGTTCGCCGGTTACTTCTTAATTGTTCAGGATTATATCAATTATGCAAAAAGAAATGGAATTCCTGTTGGTCCGGGAAGAGGTTCTGCCGCCGGTTCTATCGTAGCTTATGCGCTCGGAATCACGAATGTAGAACCTCTCCAGCATAATCTTCTTTTTGAAAGATTTTTGAATCCCGATCGTAAGGATATGCCTGATATCGATACCGATTTTTGTGTGGACCGACGGGAAGAAGTCATCAATTACATTCGCAGAAGATATGGGGAAGAAAAAGTCGGCCAGATTATCACGTTCAATTCTCTCGCGGCAAAAGCTGCTCTCAAAGACGTTGCTCGGGTCTTGAATCTTCCTTTCGGAGAGGCGAATGAGATGACCAAGGCATTTCCGAACAAACTCGGGATGTCCATTGCAGAAGCGCTCGCAACTTCTTCCGAATTAAAAAACTTTTCTGAAAAAGATGATATCAATCATAAAATCTTTGCTATTGCTCAAAGACTTGAAGGAAACTATCGTCAGCCCGGAAGGCACGCTGCCGGTGTTGTGATTTCTCCTTATCCATTGGAAGAAGTCGTTCCACTTTCCACGGTTGCGGAAAAAGAAAGACCGGGCTTTCGATCCATCGTGACTCAATACGATAAGAACAACTTAGAAAGTATTGGTTTGATCAAGATGGATATCTTGGGTCTGAAGAACTTAACAACCTTGGACTACGCAATCAAGCTTATCGAACGAAGAAGAGGGGTTCGAATCGATCTCGATGAAATCTCTTACGATGACGCGAACACATATGCGCTTCTTAGAAAAGCGAACACACTCGGTATATTCCAGTTAGAATCCACTGGGATCACCGATCTAGTTGCTAAGAGTCAAGTGAACAACTTTGACGAGATTGTCGCTTTGATCGCATTGTATCGTCCCGGCCCTATGGGTGAAGGAATGTTGGACGAATATTTGGATCGTAAATCCGGAAGAAAGCAAGTCACGTATCCGCATCCTTCTTGCGAGTCGATACTGAAAGAGACTTTCGGAGTTCCCGTTTATCAAGAACAAGTGATGAGTATCTCCCGAGTTGTCGGAGGATTTTCAGTCGGAGATTCGGACGTATTGCGGAAGGCGATGGCAAAAAAGAAAGCTGATCTTATGGAAAAGCTTAAATACCAGTTCGTGGAAGGTGCGGTTAAACAAGGCATTCAAGAAAAGGTCGCAAAGGATCTCTTTGAACAATTAGAAAGATTTGGTGGTTACGGGTTCAATAAGTCCCACTCCGTAGCCTACGCGATCATCACATATCAAACTGCTTACTTAAAAGCAAACTATACGATTGAATATCTTACTGCACTTCTTGCGTCGGATCACGGTAAAACCACCGATATCGTAAAATACATTAACAATGCGAGAGAGATGGGAATTCGAATTCTCAATCCGGACGTTTCTGAATCACAAGCTTCTTTCAATGTGATCGATGATACCACGATTCGGTTCGGGCTTTCCGCGATGAAAGGTGTGGGCGAGACCGCGGCAAACAGTATCATCGAAGCAAGAACGAAGGCTGAAAATTTTAAAACACTTCAAAATTTTGCTCTCAACATAGATACGAGATTGATCAATAAAAAAGTTTTTGAAGCCCTCATTCAAGCGGGAGCTTTGGATTCTTTCGGTTATACTCGTAAATGTCTTTTTGAATCGGTGGATTCCATTCTTACTTTTGCTCAAAAGGAGCAGGAGAGAGCGGAAGAAGGACAGTTCTCCCTTTTTGGAGGAGAGGAAAGTTCTTTCACACTCAATCTTCCGAAGGACGCCCTCGAATGGGAAATCGACGAAAAGTTAAGGCGCGAAAAAGCGATAGCCGGTCTTTATCTTTCCGGTCACCCGCTTGACAAATACGAGAAACAGCTCAAAAGTTTAAGGACGATTCCGATTGAAAAATTCGACAATCTGAAATCAGGAAGTAAGGTAGAAGTTGCAGGAATTATCTCTTCCAAGAACATAAAGCTTAGTAAACGAAATGAAGAATTCGCAAACTTCAAACTCGAAGATCGAACCGGAGAGATCGAATGTGTCGCATTTGCAAAGACGTATCAGAAATATAAGGAATTCATAAAAGAAGATCAAGCAATCTTTATCAAAGGGGACTTGGACAAAATCGAAGTGGGAGATACGGAACTCCGCGGACAGGTTAAAGTCAACAGTATAGAAATTTTAGATGAGGCAACGATTGAAGATAAGCTCGAAAAATCACTTCATCTTCGACTGGAAGAAAGACACACAAAAGATCCGGAATTGATTCCGAAATTGTACGCTTTACTTGCCTGTTATAAGGGAGAATCTTCCGTTTATTTTCACATCGTGGAAAACCGGGAGGAAAAAAGAGTCATTCGTGCTCACGATACGTATTCGATCCAACCGATCAACGAACTCTTTCTCCGGTTGGCGGATCTTTTAGGAGATCGTTCCGTTTTTTACTCCGTTGGGGAACAACTCAAAGTAATCAATAAAAACCAGGTTGCCGGTAACGTTGGTTGATCGTAGTAATTCTTTGAAGCAAAGTTTCAAAAATTAAATTTAGAAAATCATTCTTGCTTCGATTACGGAAGATTAGAATCGTTTTCGGAAATTCTTATTTGGAACTCTTGTACCAATCTTAGGACGTGGAAACTCCAATAGGAACTTAGACAACGTAAAAGACTGCTCGAAAATTCATAAACCCCACAATAAACAATCCGTGAGAACTCTTACCCTTGATTATGAACTTGCCGAGAATGATTGAAGTTAATTTCTTTTGAGTTTTGGAAGTCGGAGATGGTTCTGCTCGTTTATATTTCCTACAATTTTGTCGGAGGAATTTGGCTCGATTGTTAGCGGAACGAAATCTGAAAAATTTCTATTTTTAAAACATAGCCGATAACTTCTAAAACGCGGGTTATTCATAGAACGGACAAATTTGCATCTGTAAATTCTAAGTAGAAAAAAGAAACGGTAAGTCGTTAAACTTTCTTAACGGAGAGCGAACTCAACGGATTGGATTTTCTAATTTTCTTGAATTGAATTCAAGAAAATTAAAGGCGATTCACATAAAAGGTAAAACTTCTTTCATTCATGTTTCCTTTAAAGTCCCAGGCGACTATTTTGATTGTATTTTCACCGGACTTTAAATTCAGATTTCCGATTAAATACTGATCTTTATGATAAAGATTTATAAAGGAAAATCCGTCCGGATTTTTCCATTCAGAAGAAGAATACTGTAATGCACCGAAATTGGCGGATCGAAGTGTTTCACCGTTTAGAAAATATTGAACCTTGCTGACTCCTCTTCTTTGGGATTTTTTTTCTCCTGCGTCTACGATCGAAACCGTAAAGGGAAATTCTTGGGAGAGGTTGATATTATCACCGTCATTGATGTTTGTGAACTTTCCGTTCACGTGAACCAGCAAGCTTGAGATTTCAGGGGGAGTGTTGTCTGGAATTGGAGAAAGAAATTTCATGGGATCCAAAATTTCTAGTCCGTATTTACGAAGCACAACAAAGTGAAGGTGGGCTCCGCTTGAGTGACCGGAGTTACCACTGACCCCGATTTTATCACCCGCTTTGATCCAATCAGATTTTAATAATTTAGAAATCCTGCTATCTTTCAAGTGGTAGTAGGCGGTAAAATTTCCGGATCCGTGGTCCAACCAAACCGAATTTCCGGTTCCCAGTTCGTCTTCGAAAGGATGATCCTCCGTATAACGACTGTACAAAACTTTTCCATCCCCCATTGCAATTACGGATTCGTTTACAGAAGAAATATCCATTCCATTGTGGAAGTGATCCCCCCTAGATTCTCCAAAGGTAGAGGTGATTTTGTTTTCTAGTTGATCGGTTTTAACAGGGACGAGATAATTTATTACTTTATTATTTTCCGCTTCCATGCTCAGATGGAACGCGGTCCAGGCGACAATAAAGAGAAATTTTTTCATGCGGGACTCAAACCTAAGTGCAAGTAACTCATACAAAATGAATTTGTCAAAAGATAAAACTATAGATCTCATTTCTCGATGCGGAGATGGAGAAGAAGAAGCACTCAAGCAATTCTTCGAAATTTATTCGGAGGATATCTACAATTTTCCAATGAAGATTTTCCATCTAAGCGAAGACGACGCTGGGGATTTTTTTATCTATGCATTTGAAAGATTAAAAACAGGATCCCGTTTTGGTAGCTTTAAGGGAAAATCCAGCTTTAGAACCTGGTTTTATTCGGTTCTCAGAAATATGTTGATTGATTGGCAAAGGACCAAACGAGAACTCAAGGTTACCAATCTCGGAAAAATTAGCAAAGAAGGAAAAGAATACGCAACTATTGAAGATGAACCGGATACGCGCCCTGAAATGCAGGAAGAAGCGAGTGAATTTTCCGATCGATTCAATCAAGCTCTCGAAGAAATCGGAGTTGATAAACGGGTCATTTTCAAACTTTCCTACATTTATTATTTAAACTTAAATGAAGACGAAGTTCAATATCTCTTGGAAAAAACGGGGTTATCCCCCGATGCACTCAAAGAAAAAATTCTTCATCTCCGATCGGAGCTTTCCAATCGGGAAGAGGAGAATATTAGAATGGAAGACAAGATTACCACTCTTTATCTGAATATACTTGAGTTAAAAGAAAAACAGCAAAATACGGCCAAGGTTGCACCCATTCTTCCTATGGAAGTGGATAAAACTTCTCACGCCTTGAAGAAAAAATATGAACAGCGTAAGAAACTTTTGGAAAAGAAAAAGAAAGGGCATTTTCTAGCAAGAACCCCTTACCGTGAAGTTGCGGACCTAATTGGAATTTCCGAAGGGAATGTAAGTGTTACATTACTCCGTTTAATTGAAAAAATTCAGAAAAAGCTGGATTTTAGTGATTTAGATTTTTAGAAATTTCCGTCTTTTTATGCTATTGGAGAACCAAAATGGATTCGGGATCTGAAATAAATCAAAAAAACGAGCTTCTGCTCTTACTTTTAAATGGAGAAAAAATCAATGTAGATACAGACATAACACTACAAAATCAACTCATCCAAATGGAAGAATCGATCCAGGCCGGCATTAGTGCTTCGACTTTATCGTACCTGGACCAAGCCTCTAAAACGGGAAAGTTTTCCGAGCTTCAGGAGGCGATCGATTTACAGAAGGTAGATTTGGCAGGTTATCTAACAAAAGACATACCGGAATATTTGAAACGTTACGTCTCATTGGAACTTGCGAGGAAATCTCCATCGAAGGAGTCTATTGTAGTAAAATTGGGAAAGTCCGGGGCCCGAATCTTTGAAAGTCTCGTAGAATCGCTTCAAATTAACACAAGAGTAGATTACGCGCCTTCCATGCGTTCGGCTTTGACGAAAGATCCTTCCGAATTTGTTGTTTTTGAAGAAAAAGTTTTCGATAATTCGAAATTTACATATCAATTGGTTCAAGAAACCCCTGAAACAGCATTTTTGAGTGTTAAGATCGAATCACCGGATTCTAATTCGTTTCAAAGAGTAAATCTTTATAAGGATGCCAGATTTATTCTTTCTAACCAATTTAATAATGAAGGAATCGCTAATTTTTCCGGACTTAGGGAAGGAAAATACACGGTAGAATTTCAAGGGAAAGAAAATTCCAAATCGTTGGATCTTTTCATTCTTTTGGAAGCTTAAAACCGGAAAAATAACTCTTCGGAAAGAAATTTCCAAGATTGTATGAAATCAAAATTCCGGTAAGGGAATTTCCTTTTTATTTTTCCAAACAAAAAGAATTCTGGAAAAAAATGTTCCAGTGTTACAATTTGATCCTGGATTTTGAACTATGTTGAACCTGATTATAGATAGAGTCGGAAGTGTAAACGTATTCAACATATTAGATACGTCCGGAAGCGGATCCGAGTCTCATCTACAGTCCACCATTGACGAAGATCTCATTCTAGAATATATTAAGGAAATTGAAAATTTAGTCCGCGTTTCCAATGCAGTAAATTCCAAAGGAATGAGTCACAAAACTTTGGAAACTGAAATTCTTCACGAGCTGAAAATCCTCGGGGAAACTTTCTACGATCAGTTTTTTCCGGCTCCGATTCAAGAAAAACTGAGACTTACTACGGAAAAATACCTTCATTTGAACATGGATCCCAAACTTGGAGTCATTCCTTGGGAACTCTTACACGATGGGACTTGTTTTTTGTCGGATAAATTTTTTATCGGAAAAACGGTTCGAGGAGAATCGAGCCAAAACGTTTTTAAAGAAAAAGAAAAATTAAGGATGCTTATCGTTGCAGATCCTACGGAAGATCTGGAATGGGCTCAAAAGGAGGGAGAACAACTTTTTAGAGTTCTTAGCGAACAGGTTTCTGCTTCCCGATTGGAAATCGAGTTCATTGGAGGAAGGCAAGTGACGAAACTAAAATTGCTTTCTTTGATCAAAGGTAAGAATATCATTCATTACTCTGGGCATCTTTATTTTTCGGACGATCCTTTGGAAAATGGATGGCAAATCTCTGAAGGAAAGATCTTAAAAGCGAGAGAGATCAAAAATTCGGGATTTAATACCGACTTAGTGTTTTCGAATTCTTGTCAATCCAACTCGAATGTGTCTAGAACTCTTAATTCCGATTTGATGAATAATTTTGCCGGAGCTTTTTTGATGTCCGGGATCAAAAGTTTTATCGGAACCAACTGGGAGATCGTTGATAATCAAAATACGATCGATTTTACAATTCAGTTTTATACGTACCTGTTTGGCGATAGAAGTATCGGAGAATCCCTTTTCTTAGCTAAAGAATATGCAAGAAGAATCTTCGATACGAACGATCTTACGTGGACCAACTATTCTCTGCATGGAATTCCAAATCAACAGGTAATAGTGGATCCGACTAAAGGAAAATCCATTCAAAAGATTATCAATCCTACTCTAATTTCAAAATTCTACCCTTCAAACATTGCTGCTTCCTATCATAACTTCACTCAAAAACAGAAAGAGGAAACCGAATCTTCCTTTGAGTTGATTCAGTCTTTGATATTTTCGTTTGAAGAATTTTCCAAAATCATCGGTGGAATTATCTTTAGTGATCACCAATACCACTCTTTGGGAAAATATATCCCGAATAATCCGGACGACGCAGTGGAAATCAAGAAATGGTGGGAATTGATTTATCAATGTCTAATGGATTTTAGAAAACTTGAGATCAGTCCGCTTATCAGCAATATTCAGGAAGTTCTTCAAGTGAACAAAGACACGATTCAAAAGATGATTCAATGGATTGAACTCTATAGACGTGGACAAATTTTATCGGATTCTGCCGATGGTTATCTAATCTCTTTTCAGTACTATTACGAAAATCTTCTGATGGAATTAGAAGAATTGGAAAAGACGAGTATCTTCCTAGTTTCCACGAATTCTAACAATCATCTTTTCTTTCGCGGAATAAAACCGGAAGCTTCTTTAGTGGTCGCTCCGGTGGTGAAACAGGATTATATCGGAGAGCAGATAGAAAAATTCCGTGGTAAAGTGATTGTGTTCAATGAAAATAGAATGACGATCATTCCGATGCTCTGTAATATAATAGAAAATCCTGAAACTAAGGATTTAGAACTCAGTTTTCCGGGTTTCAAATCAGAAAAAAATTCCATTCAGAATATTTAAAATATATTGAGTCTTTGTCAACCCGAGAGGGGTAATTTTTCATGCGGGTCCTGTTGTGGGATTTTCAATTTGGATCTGAGTTCCGATAAAATTCGAAAATTGATCTTCGAAAGGACGGAAGAATTTAAAAATTCCGTGGATTTTCAAAAACCTTGGACAATGGCCGAATATCGAAAGGTTCGAGAAAAGAAAGAAGAAACCATTCGGAGAAAAGACGAACTCGTTTATAATTGCCCTTTTTTGGGAGCTTTCGGAAAAAGAATAGGATGTATGATTCATCCAATTTTCAGTGGAGACCCTCTCAGTCAAAATTATTCCTTTTACGGTTCTTCAATCTGTCAAGGTTATGAATGCAGAAACATGGAACGCAAAAATTCTAAACTTTGGGAAAGTCTTTTAGGCGAGATGGAATTGGATTCGTTTACCTATTCGGCGATTGCTTCTGATTATGAAACTCTCGACTTAATCGAAGAAACTTTTTCTCAAAAAGGAATTTCTATCCAGGAATTATTTCAATCTAGGAAAGAACTTTTAAAACGACTGATTCAAAGAAAAATCGACCGAAATGTGGCAATGATGAATACTTCTTTTGAAATCTTGATGGAAGAGAAAAAAAATTCCGCACAAGAAAGATTGGTTGAAAGATTAAGTCTTGCTTCCGCTCCAGATTTATCAAACGAAATTGATTTTTAATGTATAGAAGTGATAAAATCCTTCCTGTATCTAAAACACAGGAAGGAAAACAATTAATGTTTAGCCGCAGTTTCTGCTTTCGGTTTTGAAGATCCATTCAAAGGGATTTTCGTGGATGAAACACTTTGACTAACTTTTGATTTAACTTCCTCTACCTTCGAGTTGACTTGTCCTGCTACACCTTCAACTGAATGAAGAGCGTCTTCTATATATTTTCTGAGATTTTTGGCAACCTCGGATTGATCTTGCGCTCCTTTGGAGGCAAGTTCCTTAAATTCTTTTTCAACTTTCAGGAGAATGCTATCAGCTTGCTCGCGGAGTGATTTTGCAGCTCCAATTGCAAAGTTAAGCGCTTCCTTGATTTCTTTTTCCATAAGCTTTTTTTCCTCTGTTTTTCTGCACTGAGAATAAACCAAAATTATGCGGCGCACAATAAAGTGTCAAGTGGTAATTGAAATAAATAAATGGAGATTGTACTGCTATAATTTGAAAACTTTTGAAATATATATAGAAAATTTGCAACGAATCGTCAAGGGATTGGTTTGAAAAAGTCTGAAGGGAAATTTCAATTTCAGAGTATTTAGAACATAATTCATAAAATAAGTCCAAGGCATTGATACAGGAAGCTCTAAAATATTTCTAAACGATCCAGCAAGTTTCTAAAAAACGTGGGAGTTCCTACAGATTACTCACATTGGCGGTTTTTCCTGTCACTTTAAAATTGTAGTAGTTCCTACATTTTGAAGTTTTGAGACGGGTTCTTAGTGTTTTCCCTAATTTTTTACCTCAGAGCCAATTTATGGAAAGATCGCGCCGAGTTATTGTTATCGTAACGTGTGTTCAGTTAATTCTTAGTTCCGTAAACTTTTTGCTTTCTCGTTACGGCTATCTCATTCTCTCTTATGTCTTATGCCAAGCCCCCGCTATTTTTTATGTAAGCCCATATTGAGCTAATTTTCGATTTAACATTTTTTCGGATATAGAATCAAAAAGTTCGCCCGTTCAAATCATTGTATAAAGAACTCCGATCATTTTGCGTGAGGCAGCGATGATCGATTTTTTTAGCACATAACTTTGCATAAAATTCTTTTATTTTTTCGCATGCTTGACTCCAGATCGCTTGAACGATTACCTTTCGAATCCAATGGCACCTCGATTTACGATTCTTTCGTAACGAACAGTGTCTCCAGAAATGCCAATTCTGGGAACCAAGCCTACTTGTTTGCTCGAAGAAAATACTCATGTAGTTCATAATCACCAAAGACGTAATTATTCCGACTCCACAGGCATGGACATGATTGTTTGAACATAACTTTGATTTTTTCAGAGCTTCTTTAATCTTTTCTATTAGTTTTAGATAAGAGTCTGTCCCAAAACTCGG
>NZ_CP024871.1:3337500-3517500 GCF_000306675.2 Leptospira mayottensis 200901116 | reverse complement strand
TTCCCGTCATGATCTTGGAAAAGAAAGGTTTGATCGATTCAGATCAGCTGATTCAATTTTCTTACGATCGTTTTTCTTATTCGGACGTTTTACCGAACGGCCATACACGCGCTTATTTGAAAATTCAAGATGGATGTAATCGTAAGTGTTCGTATTGTAAAATTCCACAGGCGCGCGGTCTTGGAGTCAGCAGAAAATACCAAGACGTATTGGATCAGGTTCATTTTTTACAGGATCATGGGGTTGGTGAGATCGTTCTGACTGGTGTGAATCTCGGCTGGTATCGAGACGGTGAAAATAAGAAAGCCTTCAACAAAATCCTGGCAGATATTTTAAATATTTTAGAATATTCAAGAATTCGAATTTCTTCCATCGAACCTCCGGATGTTGGAAGTGAACTTGCGGAGTTGATGACTCATCCCCGTTTTACTCCGTTTCTTCATGTTCCACTACAAAGTGGAAACGCCGAAGTTCTAAAAAAGATGAAACGCACTTATACGCCGGAAACTTTTCGAAAACGAGTGGAAATTGCCAAAGAGAAAATTCCGAATTTGTTTTTAGGAACGGACGTAATCGTGGGTTTTCCCGGTGAGACCGAGGAAATGTTTTTAGACTCGGTAAAAATGATTCAAGATATAGGTTTTGCTAAGATCCACACATTTCCTTTTTCCGTAAGAAGAAATACGTTAGCCGAAACATTTTCGGATTCGGTTAGTAAAGAAATTAAAAAGGAAAGGGTTCATTCGTTGAATCTTTTATCCAGAGAACTTCATAAAAATTATTCCTTATCGGTTATCGGACAAGTGAGGGAAGCAATTTTAGAACAAGGTGGAATTGCCGTAACTGACAACTATCTAAAAGTAAAACTTTCTGATCTGGAATTAAAAAATTTGAAAATCGGTCAGTTCCTAAATGTGGAACTTTTAGAATACGAAACAAGTTTCAACAAGGAAGGAAATTTTTTAGGTAAAATTTTCAGATAAAACGCTTCGATTAGAGCATTCGGAAAATAGAATATTCTATTTCTTTAGTATAAAAATATAAATTTTTACGTTTTCAAAAACCGAGTTCATTTTGATAAAGACTTCGAAATCCGATCGGGCTTTAAATTCTTAAAAATTAGACTGTAAAAAATTTGTTAGAAAGAAGTAGCGTGGATTAGTTTTTTCTCCGTGACCGCTCTTCGATTTTTTTTGAAAACTAGCGGATATTTCTTTGGCCATCGGTTGAGTTTTTATCGTAGAATATAGATTTAGAAGTCGTTTTATAATAGATTTTATTTTTAGAACCCGTCTCAAAAACCTCTGAATATAGGAGCTTCGACGAAAACTTAACAGTTATAAAATATGCCCGAAAGCTCGCAAACTACCAAAGGGACGTAATTTGTGGGAACTTCTATATTTTATTACGAACTTACTGAATCATTGTTAACTGATTTCTTTTAAGGCTTTTAAGGCAGACTTCTTAGGTATTTTTCGTTTTGTTGAAGTAACTTCAAATGGTTTAAAAGATTTTCCGTAAATGGATTCATGATTTTTTATTCTTTTCAATTGATCTTGTCTTCGGGAAGAAATATCTTCACGAGCGCTTCAGATTTATTCAAAAATTCTAAAGTAAAATAACCCCAAAAAAATTCAACAAGACACTGTGTATTTTTAATCCTTGTCTAGTGGCCAACATCTTAGCTACGATCTTTTCGTTCGGTTTGAGGATTGCCATGGGAGAATTTTCGTCCTGATTTTTCACTTCTACGATTCTAGATTCAATTTCGGGATCTACAGGGAAGCCTTAAAGCTTTTCGTCAAAGAAGGCAGGCACGCTCGTATTTGGGAAAATGTATTCGCCCATTAAAGGGGAAATTGATAAAATCCAACTGGACTGAAAGATTGTTTTATTTCGGAAGAAGACTGCTCGGTCAGACTCAAACTCATGGTTCTCCTTGTGGCGGAAGTCGTAGGAATCTGCTTTTATAAAAAGATCGCCGATAAAATTCGAACGGTTTCGTCAAAAGCGCGTTGCTCGATATTATAAAAGACAAAGAGAAACATTTGAAATTTCACAGCCACTTTTTCCGAGTCAGAAACTTTTTTACGAAACTTCTTTTCCGATGGTTGTGGAGAACGATTTCATGCGCCGCGTGTGGGGTGGTCATTCTGGATTACAGAAAAACATTTCGAGTATCGGGAATCTCGAATCGGAAAACGTTTCTGAAGTTTCAGGCAATCGCTCGTTTCGCGGAGGATTAAAACTGGAAGGAAGAGGAGGTTTTTTATACGCCCAGATTTTGGAATCAAGATATTCGTTTTAAGTAATGTATGTTATCGAATTTTCTCAGTCGTATTAAAAAGTTATCGATATCTTTTAACACTGTCTATTCGTGTCCTCCAAAGGGGAAATTATGGAGCAGGTTTTTGCGTTTATTAAAAAACATTGGATCAAGTTTCTAGGATTGATTTTGGTTTTTATCTTCAATCCGCTCGTTTGTATCGGAACGGGACACAGAGGGGTTGTTACGAATTTGGGTTCCGTTTCGGATCGGATTCTCGGCGAAGGAGTCAACTTCATTACGCCGGTTGTTCAATCCGTTAAGAGCATAGACGTAAGGATTCAAAAAGTGGAAGCCAATTCGACGGCTCCTTCCAGCGATTTGCAGGAGATTCATACTATGATTACGCTGACGTATCATCTTTCTCCGAACCAGGTCAATAAACTCTATCAGGAAATCGGAATGGATTACGAAGATACGATTATTGTTCCTGCAATTCTTGAAACGATGAAACACGTGACCGCACAGTTTACGGCTTCGGACCTTGTCACAAAAAGGGAAAGTGTTTCCTTGAAGATCCACGAATCCCTGCACACGAAACTCGGTAAGTTTTATATTCTCGTGGACGAAGTGTCTATGAAAGATTTCGAATTTTCAAAAACGTTTTCCGAATCGATCGAACTAAAACAAAAGGCGGAACAGGATGCGCTTCGGGCCAAAAACGAATTGGAACGAGTTAAGATTGAGGCGGAACAACAGATCGTAAACGCAAGGGCGGAAGCGGAAACGTTAAGGCTGAAATCCCAACAGATTACTCCGATGATGGTCGAGATGGAGCGGATTAAAAAATGGAACGGCAAATATCCGGATACGTATTTGGGAAGCGGTTCCAACGCGCTTTTTCAATTAAAATAATTCAAACATAGAGCCGGGATCGTCCCGGTTTCTTTTCTAAATTGTTAAGCGACTTTGAATTATCAAGACCGAATGAATTCGTCCGTTATGTCCTCTTCCTCTCTGAGGTCATAAAAACTATATTCAAAGTCTTTTCCTGCCACAACCTCCAAACCGTAAACATATTCGGAAATTCTTACGTTTTTTACAATATCCAAATGATACAGTTCGGCCAGGAATTTCATTTTATCTAAGGAAATCTTATCGTTAATTTTCGGACCGATTGTATATTCATTTTTCATCCAATCCAGAACAATCAACTTTCCCCCTTTTTTTGTCGAGCGTATAAGTCCATCCATGGCAAGTCCTGGATCTGGAAATGTAGACAAGACTAAAGATGCAAAAACGGCATCAGGTGCTGGGATCCATTCCGGCAACAAGGGATGGTCCGACTTTTCGATAAAAAAGGGAGTGAAGTTGGAAATTTCGTCTCGGTTTTTCCAATGAAGGACTTCGTCGATTAGATCTTGTTGGTATTCTGCACCCCAGATCCAAGCATTTTTCGGAAGTTGTTTTTTTAACTCTAAAGTAAAATAGCCGAGTCCCATTCCAAAATCGACCAAATTTACTGCTTCTTTAAGATTAAAATGTTTGAATACGACTTCTGGAGGGGTGAGTTCGCGGCGTTTGCTAGAAATCAGAAAATTCTGATACTCAGGGTTTTCGTAATAGTCTAGATCGCTCATAATTTTTATTTGGATTATGTCTAATTGATCGTTTCAGAAATGTCAAATCCGAAATAATGAATCTTGTATTATTACACATTTAAAACTGATTTCTCTTCGAATCAGTGTTAAATTACTCAGTTTAGACTGTCGATATAAGTACCAAAGACAATTCTTTTATGGAAATTCGTACTCGTATATTGCTCTTATTCTCGTTTATAACGTTGGTTTCCTTTCCAAAGGCTCAGGAGAACACGTTTAATCAGAATCAGGTGGAGAATTATAGCGTGGCAAATTCCATCCATGCGGAAATTTTAAAAAAGGACGAGAATTCGATTCGAATTTTCTGGGATGCCCCGAGAGAAACCGGTGAAATCATCGTTGCTCGCGCTTCATCTATGATTGATACTCCCGAGAAATGTATGGTTGCTGATTCGTTGGGTAAGTATCCGAGTGGAATCGCCGGTGGAGTGACCCAAATTTTCGATTACAATCTCAAACCGGGAACTTATTACTACGCGGTCGTTTTAGCACATCGTGTTAAAAAGAATATGATCAAATTAATTCCTGGAAAAAACTTCACAACGATTCCGGTCATCATCGAACACGCACTTGCGCCGGGAGTTTCAAACGCAGACAATAAAATTCCTGAACTTCCAGATGATGCAAGAGTGATCGATCTGACGGTTAAAAGAGAAGGCAAATATCTTCGATTGAATTGGACTCCGTATGAAAAGGCGATTCCGAACGCGACCGTTTATACTGTTTATCGTTCTTCGGAACCCATGTCTTCCTTATCTTTAATGAGAAAGGCGGAAAAACTGACCGAATTGAGTCATCCCGAATCCACGTTTTTGGACCAGGATCTGAACAAATCTCGAACGATCTATTACGGTGTCAGTGTCCGATCCGGTGCAAAAGAAATTTTACCTTTGATAAACGGACAATCCTTTACTCGATTCTTTTATATCGGAAATCCGAATAAAGACGGTTCCGAGAATATTTCATCTTCTGAATATTCGGAAGATGAAATGCATGTAAAAGATATTAAAGCAACCGTTGAAGGCCTTGACGTAAAACTCGAATGGAAGGCTCCTGAAAAAGCGGATGCGAATACAGTTTATACTATATATCAAGCTCTCAAACCCTTGAGCGGCGGAACCGCTACTTTTCTCGGGGGAAGTGTCCGTAAATTGGGCGAGATAAATCACCCGGATACGGTAGCACAGGTTCGGATGAAATCTTTAGATTCGAAAATCTATTTCGGAGTTACGGTAAAACATCAAGATAAAGAAGGATTCAATCTTGTCGAAAATGAATCCTTTGTTGCGATCAATTCGAATAGTGTCCAAAATCCAGAAGAAGATGAACAATCGAAAGTAAAGGATAATCAGGAAGAAGATTCGGTAGATAAACAACAGGATGAGGGTTCGATAGATAAGCAACAGGAAGAGAATGCTAAGGATAAACAGGAGGAGGAAGAATTTTCCGGAACCGATGACGAACTCGATAGGATCTTGAAGAAAACCTACTGGAAAAAGGAATATTCGGACGCGATTCACTACTTGAAATCGTACGCTAGAGAGGGAAATTCTGTGTACTTAAAAGGGAAAGCTAAATTTTTCACTGGACTCTCCTACTATAAAAAAGGGAATTATCAAGAAGCCCTTAAGTATTTCATCAATAAAGATAGTAAATTTTATAACACAGAACGCTCAGAATTTTGGTCGAAGCGTTGTCTGTCTCGGATCTCCGGAGGAAATCCATGAATCGCTCTATCATCTTAATTACTGGATTTTTATTTATTTGTTCCGGTCTTTTAATTGGAGTTTATCAGACTACAGTTCAAGACGAGGATTCCAAACGGATGTCGGTTCTTGAAAGAATTAAAGAAGGAGAGGAATACTTAAAACAAACTAATCCTAGTGCGGCTGAAAAAGCAGTGGACATCTTCTCCGAACTTTCCGCGAAAGAGATTTCCGAGGAATATTCATTTCGAGTAAAATACGATATGGGAAGGGCCCTGGAAAGAAACCAAGACAGTCTTTTAGCTCTTGGAATCTATCGTGAATTAAATCAGAAAGAAGGCCTTTCCAGAGACGAACGTTCTAAAGTCGCTTATTCGATGGGAAATCTTCTTTTACAGCTCAATCGAGATGAGGAAGGTAAGGGACACCTTGAGGAAGTTCTCAGAATTTCCGCCGATTCAAAATTTCGTTCTAACGCGTTATCCGCAATTGCGGACTATTATATGAAGAAGGGCAATTACGATCTTTCTCGCAAAAACTATGTTCTTGCATTGCAAGAGGATCCTGAAAATGTAAAGGCGCGCGTTCGCTGGGGAAAATCCCTCCGCAGAATGGGAAAGGATTGGTCCGCATATGATGTATACGATGACTATGCCCAAGCCGGGTTCTATTTTGATCCGGAAAAAGAAAAAGTCACTTCGGAATTTCGAAGCGGAATCTTAGAAAAGGCAAGACAACTTTATGTTCGTAAACAATATTATGGGGCAATCGATACTTTTAAGAAAGCTCTTGATATGGGCGTCAGTTCGAAAGCAGAAGAACAAGCTTTGTTTTATATTGCAGAAAGTTACGAAGCGATCGGTAAATCCGATTCCGCTCTTCAATACCTAAATCGAGTTTTAGGAAATCAAGACGGTTCTTTAGACCAAACGGCTCTTTTCCGCAAAGGTACGATCTATTTCAAAAGTGGGAAATATGAAAAGGCGGCGGCTTTATTTCAAGAAGCTTCGGATAAATATCCGGATTCTCCCGTTGGTAGAAAGGCAAGCGCTTGGAAAAAAGAATCCTTGGATCAAGTGGAAGATAATCTTCATTATAAGGAATCCGACAAAGAGAAAAGCAAAGAGGATTTGGAAACCGAAAGATTGGACTGAGATTCGTTTGCTAATAGTTTTCCGAAATATGCTACTTGAGCGTATAAAAATAGTCTCAAAATGAATGGGCAATTTTACCAAAGATGCAGAAGTTCTCAAAAATCGAGTCAGCCTGAAATTGTTTATTTTTTTGTGGAAAATCCTATATTCTAAGTTTTTAAACAAACGTGAATTCGACATAACGCGAAAGGGATCGATGCGGGGTCAATAAATTGAAACTAAAGACGATATATCGTATAAAGTTTCTTGCATGCAATTTATTGACCAGAGCTTGAGAGCCCGGTCCGGCTGCTGGCAGCCGGATTCGCCCTGATTTTCTTACGCCTAACTCACATTGGATCATTCCGTTTTTATAAATTCCTCATCCTTGAGTTCAATATCGATTCCTAAAACGTCGTAGATTGCGGAAGGAATATCCACAATCGACCGAATCTTTTTTTCCATCTGTGAAGTGTATTTTCCGTAAAGAATCGTTGGAACTTGGTTGAGTGTGTGAACGTCCACGCTTAAATCCTCTATATTTCCATGGTCGGAAGTTACGATCAATTGGTCTTCTTCCGGATTCAATTCTTCTAATACTCCGGTCAGAAAGGCTTCCAATTCCCCTATGTATTTTTGGGCCGCTTCCCAGTGCATTTTATGACCTACTTTGTCCGTTAGAAAAAACTCATAAATGCAAAGAGTATAACTATCCTCTTTGCAATTACGGATAATGGACTTCCCAGTTTTATACGGATCTCGAATTTGAAACAATTCGTCGGACTCCTCCAAATAACCTCTGGAAAATTCTTTCAGATATTCATGAGTAATGTCCATGTAGAGGCCTTTGCCTTGACGAAGATCTTCCATTCCCTTGAGGGGCTTATCACTTGCCATTTGAATTAAAGTGGAAGCCGAAAGGTGACGGGGATTTTTTTTCACGTGTTCACTGAATGCGGGAGTGTAACAATTCAAAAGATCTGCTTTAAAACCGCGTTCTTCCAAAACTCGAATGATGGAATATTTGCTAATGATTTTTTTGAGGGTAAATGTGGGAAATCCACTTAGATGTCTTTGGAGTACCTTACAAGCGTTGATTCCCGTCCAAAGAGAAGTCTGACCGGTAGCGCTTTGAGGAAGGCCTTTGATTCCCATGCTTGCGTCTGTTTTTAGGAAAATCGTATTTTTAAGTGATCGGGGGGCGTTCTCCGGAATCGGTTTCCCCGCAAGCGGTAGAAAGAACGAATTCGCATATCTGGAAAATGGATTTGTTTTCGGATCATCGGGTCCGAATCCGATCCCATCGATAAACATATAAAAGATCATAATATTCTGTCCGGTTTTCTTCTTTCAGGTTAGACCAAAAGGTCCGATACTAAGAGCAGTGACGTCCAATTTTCACAGAAAAATCGTTTTAGCTTTAACTCTGATTCTATTAGGGCTGATTCCAGTTTCCATCCCTTTTTTCAAGGAAGAGTGGAAAGAATCTTCTATGAAGTTTCCTTTGAATCCGGCAGGAAACGAAGGATTTTTAAAACGGGATGGCTTTTTAAAAGTTTGGTCGCAAGCCCAGAAAGTTCCTCTTTTTGAGGTGGGTTCCAAAATAGAATATACAATTCGAGTTTTTTCCCTTCCGCGAGAAGCGAAGGAACTCGGCGAAAGTTTGCTAAAGAATTTAGGACTGCAATCGATTAAAGTATATGATTCATCGTATCGTCTCGTATATTCCAGTGAAGAGACGAAAGAAATTTTTAACGGGGATCTTCGTTTAGGGGACTTGAAAATCTTACCTTCTGAAATCAATTTCGACAGTTCTGGAATTCCGATCTATCGAAGCAAAAACGGAGAATGGTTTCTCTGGATGAAAGGTTTTATTTTAGGAAAACATATATCGCTTCCGTTTAACGTCAGAGATAAACAAGTCTATTGGATTTTTAAATCCGAAAATATCGGGGACAATTCTTTGATCGGCTCGAATGATCTTAGGTCGCTTAACTATCCGGATAATCTGGAGGAGATATTGACAGAGTTCAATAAACCTGCAATTGAATGGAAAGATCGTCCTCTTTGGGAAAAAAATAAAATGGGCGATCATGCGATTTTTCTTTCGTATGACAAGGGATCCAGAATAAAACAGTTGTTTCAGATTCTTGTATTCCTGTCTTTTTTACTCGGGACTTGCGGATTGGGAATCATATCCTCCACTTTGGTTCAATCAATCATAGTGGAAAAGGAATTTGTTCATAAGGAAAAAGTTCTTAAGCTGAGGGACGTTTTCTTGAGGATTGTACTGCTTTTGAAAAGGGACTTTTCATGACCGGACTCAAGCTAAGAATTGCAATTTTAACCGTATCGGTCCTTTCCTTTTTTTACTATATGCTCGTGCCGTATTTTCCGGATGGAGTATATTATAAAATTAAAATGAAATCCGTTTTTTTGAATTTAAATGAAGAGCTTCGTCGCCTTGAAGCGGGGCTTGGTAAAATAAATTCTTCCTCGGATTTAGAAAATCTACAGTTGGAATTTCCGATTGTTTCCGGTTTGAAGTTTGTCGCGGAGTCTAATCTCGTTTCCCGCAGAGATGCAGAAGGAAAACTTCTGGCGGAAGTCTTAAAAGCGGGAACAAGTCGTTTATTGTTTTTGAAACCCTCTTTGGTACTTTGTCTTCCGAATCTTAAGGAGAAAAAATTGATTCTCGCCGAGTTCAGAGAGGATTTGTTTCGTGTTTCTTTTTCCGGAGCTGAGTCCATGTTGATTCCCGACTTGAAATTCGGGGGTTATGTGGAACCTGGAAAACAATATGACGGCTTAAGTAAGGGTCGGATTTCTTCCCTTTTGATCGATGAGATGAACCGATCCCAAAGCGCCGTTCATCGGATTCAAATCGGTTCCGTTCCGTTTATTGGATATTATTACGCGATGCCCGAAAATTCTTACGGCTTTTTAAAGGGGATTCTCATCTTAAAACCGGGAAGTGAAGGACTTTTCTTTTTATTCCTTTCGGGGTTTCTCGCCATACTATTTTTGATCGATCTCATGATCAGAATTCTAAGAATAAAACGAAATCTTTTTACGAGTAAAGAAGGAAAAGAAATCCAGGAAATTGTAGGGCAGATCTCAAAGGGAATCGATGGACTTCAAACTGCTAAGCAAAAAGCTTTGGAGTTAACAGAAAAGGACAAGGTAGAAGAGATACAAACTTTAACCTCGGAAGAGGTGGACTTAGACTTAAATAATCCTTCGATCAGTCTGAAGGAGGTCAAACGGGAGGATGGTCCTTCCATTTTTGTTCTTCCTTTTGAGTTAAAAAAAGAAGGTTATATTTCTCCTGCCTTTTTAAGAGATCCAGAAAAATTCAAAACACATACGGATGTTCCGCCCGAAATTGAAAAAAAACGTTCCGAAATTTTTACTCCGGAATTGGAAGATTTGATTTCCAAAGTGAGCGAGCCTACCCGTGAAAAATCCATTTCTCCGGTAGAAGAAATCGCTGAATCGCAGTCGAAGCCGAAGTCAATCCGTTCCCGCGATATGGAGTTGGGTCCGGGCTATATGAAGTGGTTGAATACTCTTCAGATTCGGGACCGAAGAAAAATTTTGGAAGTTTTGGACGAGCTAAGTTATGGACTGGAATCTGAATATTCATTTATTCTAAAATACTATACTTCGGTATTTTCGAGCCTTAAACTTTTCGGATTTTCGATCCACTATTACGATAGAAGAAACGGAAGTTATAGTCCTTTCGTGACCTACGGACTGAAAGAACGCACGTCCGAAAATATGATTTTTCTCTACGACGATCAATACATCGGAAAAGAATTAGGAACATATTCTTACATCGAAATCACTGAAGAAAAAAAGATGGATCGTTTTTTCAGAAAGAAATTCGATCCGATTGATTTGGAATCTTGCATTTCCATTCTTACAATTCCCTTGTCCAATTTCGGAATTCCGTTTCGATTTTTTCTATTTTTCAAAGATCCGCTTATGGAAGAGAACGCTCAGGAAATTGAAAATTTGATCTTTCATTCTTTGGAACCTGTTATTCCTGCGTTCGAGGAATATGATCGAAAAATTCTGGGGGAGTTATTTCGAGACAAACGAGACGTTGTTTCTTCCCGAATTCATTTGATGAGAATTGCAACCGACGGTGAAAGAGGATTTATGAAATTTTTTCGAATAGAATTTCATGGAAAGGATTTCAAAAAACTTGAATCGCTTCGTAAGAAAGTGATGTCTCAGGTTTTCGGAATCATTGGTCCCGAAGATATGTGTTTCGGAATCGGAGTCGGTTCGTTCGGCTTATACACGAAAAAGGATTTGGAAGAACAGATACGTTCTTTGATGGATCAAACCGGAAACTCCTACGATTTTATAGTGGACGTTTATCCGAAAAACGGAAAGAATCTTTTCACATACCTGTAAATTCCTTTCGATTTCATTATGGTTCTTATTCGTTTATCAATCTGGTTTTTATTCTTAGCATTTTTTTGTTCTTCGATTTTTGCGGACGAAGAAAATCGGAAAGAATGGAACCGTGCGGTTAAAGAAAAAATTCTCAAGATGAACGAAGCTCAGGAAGAGACGGAATCGATTCCCTATCTCCAAAAGTTCGTGGAAAAAAATCCCGCAGATTTGACCGTTAAACTCTGGTATGCGCGAGCCTTATTTTATCGTAAGGATTTGGAAATTCCTGGATATGCAGAGGATATTTTTTCTAGGATGGAAAAGCTTAAGAAAATTAAAGGGAATTATTTTCTCGCGGCAAAAACGTTCGAGGAAGTTTTGGGATATCTTTCCAAAGCGACTCCAAGAGATCCCGATCTAGGTAAATGGCATTTTCTGTGGGCAATGTCGGAGTGGTACGCCGGAAGAGAGGATCGGGCGATTCAGATTTTTAAGAAATCTTTTAAATACGACTTTAGATTGAACGAAGCGAACTATAATATTGCGTGTATCCATCAAGGTTTGGGTCAATTGAAGGACGCTGATATCTATTTTAGAATGTATCTTAAAAACGATAGAGAGATGAGAGAAGAAAACTAATGGCGAAAGTGGATAAACGATTTCAGCTTCTGATGGCGGAGGAAGAACTGGAACTTCTCAAAAAAGAAGCCGAAAAAAGGAAACTTTCAGCAGGTGAGATGTTGAGATTATCTTTGAGAAACGAAGTGTATCGATCTGATTCTTACGAAAGATTGGAAGCTCTCCGTATTCTTGCAAATCTAAAAGAAGAATGAAATATTATCTTTCCAAGTCCTTATTGGAAAATCTTGTTTGGGATTCTTCCGGTTTAAAAAAGATCATCACAAATTCGATCGGAAAATTGATCAAGGAACAACATCTTTTTTATACAGGTACAATTTCCATTCTTCCTTTATTAGAAAAAGAAAAAGACCCTATCAAAAGAGAAATCTTCTGGAATCAAACGAAACGGCTTTGTTTGGACATTTTGGATTTTAGATCCGAAAATCTTTCTTTGGCACAAAAACTTTCCAAAGAATTCGGAGATTTGGAATTGATTTGGAACGAAATTGCAATCGCAATCGAAAAGGATTTAGATGGTTTTATCACCGTGGATAAAAACTTGCCTGATCAGAAAATGATTAAGGTTTTACTCGCTCAAGAAATAAACTTCGACGGGATCGCTTAGGGCGGAAATCTGATCTTTTCCAGTTTGGAAATGATAGAACTTGTTGTAAGCACTTATCCTAAAAAAGTAGGTCGTTCCTTTCTTTAAAAACAATTGATTTTTTTCCAAAAGGATTTCCGAGTTCAAGGAAATAGTTCTATTGTCCACACAGGTTGAAAGTTTATTATAATATTCTTGAATATTGCCCGAATTCTTTCCCGAAGGAAGGCCCGTGATGGGATCAAGATAGTCGGAAGCTGGGTGTTTTGGGCGGTTTTTTTTATTCGGTACTTCGTTCGGCGAGAAGGTTCCACGAATAATTCCTACCATTCGATCCGGATGAATTCCGTAATGAATGAAATAACCACCACCATTGATTACGTCTCTTTCCGGATTAGACTTCCAATTTAGGCATACGCTCGGTCCGAAATCGTCTACTCCATTTTCCGCAACTTTTAAACCGAGAGGACGTACGGGAGGATTAGTCTCTCGAAATGTTAAGGATATGTTTTTTAATTCGGGGGTTTGATTTCCGTTCGGATCAGCTTTAAGTTTAATTCTCCATTGATAATATCGGAATGGAAGCAAGTCTTCTTTGTCTTCTGAAATCCCTAAAAACTTTTTAAGGGAATTTTTTAAAGGAATCCTGTAGAGGTCAGGTTCGAGAGAGAGTATTTTATAATTTTCTAATTTTCTTAAGTCTAGACTAATCCATGCAGGAGATTCCGAGTTAGGAGTAAACGGAGTTGGAGATACTCTGAAATACAGTTCCATTGCAGAAGAAGTCGGAATTATTGCTTTCAACTGAATCTCTTCCAGAAAGGAACTCGAATACGCGCTCTTATAAACGGGAGAGATTCCGGTTCCGAACTTGGATTCGGAAGTATGCGTTTCAGGATCAAAATCTTGGACAGAAAAGAAAGAATCTTCTGAATTCGGTTTTCCTTGAAAGACCGCGAAGTTTTCCATCCAACCATAATACGAACTGGCGATTCGAAAGGAAGTTGTATCGTCGGGATGAAATCCGATCCGAATCAAATTTTGATTATTTGGGATTGAACCTCTCGCTGACTCTTTACCGTTCAGATATAATACAATTTCTCCGTCTACGGGATTGAAATGGAGAAGAACTCGATTCCATTGATTCTTTTTCAGAGTTGTATTAGAAGTTAGATGCAGGGAAAGAAAACGTTTTTCTTCCGTTTCAAAGAAGGAATAAAATCCCGCTTTGAGTTTATCGTCTACGATCTTTAAATTCCAACCATAACTATTTCCGGATGTTTCGTAAAGTTTGGAAATTAAAGTTGCGTCTTTTTCAACCGTTCCTGGAAGAAAGTTGAAGCCGATGTAAAATTCCTTTGTTAGATCTTTGGAGGTTAAAAGACCTGAGTTGGAATGTGCGATTTTGATTCCGG
Source organism: Leptospira mayottensis 200901116 (assembly GCF_000306675.2). Taxonomy (NCBI): domain Bacteria; kingdom Pseudomonadati; phylum Spirochaetota; class Leptospiria; order Leptospirales; family Leptospiraceae; genus Leptospira; species Leptospira mayottensis. The sequence goes on along the minus strand of NZ_CP024871.1, from coordinate 3,503,687 downwards.
TGCGTTTTCCGGAAAAACGCGCGCTTCTTTTCGAATGAAATACATTTTCCGAATCTGGCAAATAGGAAGACATAAGAATTTTATAATTTCCTGATAGATCCTTCAGATTGGAAGGATCTCCGGATTCAAAATTCAAATAAAGATCGGAACCGATGCTACGATTCTTAGTTTGTAATTTTAGAGTTTTACTGTTTCCGTTTTTTCCCGAAAGTTCGAGTCCGTTTTTTTGTAAGTCTTCTAGCGGAAGAATTTTGGTTTCGGGAAAAAGCGAAAAAGATGAAAGGAGGAGAAGTAAAACAGCAGAAGAAAAGCTGACTTTAGAACTTGGAATCAATCCCATTCGGTTTTTTTGTTAAGAATTTAAAGATTCGAGTTGGCTGACTCTTCTTTCGTGACGACCACCTTCGAAAGCGGTATTGACCCAGGTACGGACGATATTGAGAGCGAGTTCCTTACCGATGATTCTTCCTCCCAAAACAAGAACATTTGCGTTATTATGGCGTTTGGACATTTCCGCGGTGAACTGATCGTGACAAAGTGCGGCACGGATTCCTTTCATACGATTTGCGGCAATGGAAGCTCCGATTCCGGTTCCACAAAGAGCGATTAAACCTTCTACTTCTTTGGAAAGAACTTTTTTACAGGCTTCCGAAATAACGATCGGATAATCCACTGAGGTTTCGTTTTTGGTTCCGTAGTCTACGATTTCCAATTCTCTGGAAAGAGAATCGCGGAGAAATTCCTTGAGTTCAAAGCCTCCATGATCCGAGGCGATTCCGATTTTTTTCATGACCTATATTGGTTATGTTCTGATTTGATTCAGGTTTCAAGCAAATAATTCTTTTAATACTTAAATCATCCCGTTGAACGATCCTAAAGTCTAAGGTTGGCTAACTAGAACCAAATGTAGGCTCTTTGCGAAAACAACAAGCGGGTTTAAAGAACAGAATCTTTGTAAGTTTTAGGCATCGCATCCCAAAACTCTACTTGGAGGAGGAATAACGAAAGATAGATCATTGAAAAATTTTCTTCGGAGATTTTTTCTCCTTTGAGCGCGAAACCGGTCGCATGGTTGAGCCGGGTCAAAAGCTCTTTTTTTTGTTTAAGGTATGTCATGAGAAGTTCCCATTCGATTGAGTTTAAGGACCTTGTCTTTTCATCCGAAAGAAGGTAATTTTCATAGTAAGAATTCAGTTCTTCGTATGTGAATAGATGACGATTCCAATCCAGAAGAAGTTTTGCATGGTCCTCCTCTGATAAATTTTTAGTTTGAATACAGGAGATTGATTGAAATCTAGATTTTCCTTCTTTGTATGAGATCTTTTCTGCGATCCTTTTTTTTTCTTCCAAAGGAAGCGAGGATTTATATAAGTTCGAAAGTTCGGAAGAAGTGATCTCGTTTGTAAAACAATCTTGAATCGGGGATTGTGTATTGAAATTCAGTCCGGAAGCAATAAGACTTCCGGAATAAATTCCGATTAATATCAAGGTCAGAAAGTTATTTCTAAAAGGTGAAAATTTCATCAAGTTTTGAATTCGAATTCCTTCATAAAAGAGACGAGTTTTTGAACACCTGCCAGAGGCATGGAATTATAGATCGAAGCTCTAAATCCTCCTACCAATCTATGTCCGCCTAAACCGTGCAAGCCGTTCTTTTCCGCTTCATCCAAAAACTTAGAATCCAAATTCTTGTCTTTGAGTAGAAATACGACGTTCATCTTGGAACGGGATCTTTTTTGAACCGGGCACATATATAAGGACGAAGAGTCTATAAAGTCGTAGATCAAATTTGCTTTTTGCTCGTTAACCTTTTCGATAGCTTCGATTCCGCCTAACTTTAAGAGCCACTCAAAAACGAGTTTGGCGATATAAATAGAATACGTGGAAGGAGTGTTGTAGAGAGATTGGTTCTTTACCATCACGGAATAATCTAAAAGAACCGGAATTTTTCTTCCTGAAATTCCGAGTAGATCGTTTCGGATAATTGCAAGACTGAGTCCGGAAGGTCCGATATTTTTTTGAGCACCGGCAAAAATGACTCCGAAATCTTTCACGTTGATTTTACGGGATAAGAGTTCGCTCGTCATATCGGCAACGAGAGGAACCTGTTTAATTTTAGGGAGTTCGGGATATTGAGATCCGTAGATTGTGTTGTTAGAAGTAATATGAAGGTATTTTCCTTTTCCGGAAAGGTTTGCGTCGGTCAATACCGGAGTGTCTGTGAAATGATTTTCCGTTGCGTCGTGGATAACGTTAACTCCGTTGAATTTAAGGCCTTCTTCCCAAGCTTTTTTTGTCCAGATTCCGGTGTGAGCTATGTCGAAACTTTCTCCTTCTTTCAGAAGATTGAGAGGTAAAGCGGAGAAATGTAAAGTGGCCCCTCCAGAAAAGAATGCGACGGAGTAATCGTCTCCAAGATCAAGAAGCTCGCGCAAAAGGATTTCCGCTTTTTTGATCACATCTTCAAAAAGAGGCTCTCTGTGACTGACTTCCATAACGGACATTCCGGAGCCTTTATAATTTAAGAATTCGGCCGCTGCGATTTCCATCACTTCGTTGGGAAGCATTGCCGGACCCGCGCCGAAATTATAGATTCTTTCTTGGAACAGATACATAAGGGATAGGGTTGCAGAAGGGAGGTTGGGGATCAACTTTCTTCCGACAAAGAAAACTCCAGATCGGGAAAAATCCTTGTCTCAATAGAATGCTTGAGAATAACATATTCTCCGATCAAACGAGTCTTTCACTTCGGGAAATAAAAGGAGAATTTTAGAATGTTCAGAATCTGGTTCATATTTGTATGTTTTGGTTTTTCTTTATCGTTATTTTCTCAGGATAATTCCAAGCTCGGAGAAAAAGAAATTCGATCTTCTCAGAGAGTTCGGTTTATCAATCGATCCTCTGCGAGAGCAGGCGAGGAGGTGCGAGGAACCAACGAGAAAGTAGGTTTAGGTCTTGCGGACATTCTGAAAAAGGAACCCGATAAAACTCATACACAAGGTGGAATTAGCGTGACCAGAATCGCTCCCGAGGGAAAGAAATTCGGAGCGGACGTTTTTGCGATTTCAGAAGATTCTGATTACGGACATGTCAATTCGATTCAAAGAATCCTAGCCGGATTTGTAAAATCTAACTTCGGTTATGACGATAAAAATTCTGAGATTCTCGCCACTTATATTTTATACTACAACGCCATTCATAGGAAAGATAAGAGTTATATCGGAAGAAAATATTCCAATTCCGTAATTAAGTTTGTAAACCCGAATTCCATTGGAATTTCCAGACGTTATTCCGAATGGCCCGGAAAAACTCAGATTTTGATTCCTCTTGTCGAAGACGTTCTTGGTAAGGACGTTCATACAGACGAATTGGAAGACGAGGTCAATAAGGAGTTGGATAAGAAGAAGGAAGGGCAGTCCGAAAAGGATAAGTTTGGTGATCTTCAGAACGAAAAAAACAAGAAAGAATTAGAGGAAGTAAAGCGCAGAAAAGAAGAGAACCAGAACAAACAAAAGGAAATTTCCGATAAGGAAATAAAAACCGATAAGGAACTCCAAGAGCTCAATAAAGATCCGGTAAAAAATAAAACTCAGATTGCAGAAAAGAAAAAAGAAAAAGAACAGATTCAAAAAGAAAAGGAATCCGTTCAGAAAGAAGAGCAAAAGTTAAAAGAAAAGGAAAAAGAGGTCGTTAAAAAAGACGAAGAGAGAAAAAATAATAAAACGAATTCTTCTACTTCTTCCAGCTCCTCAAGTTCCTCTAAATCTGATTCTAAGAGCAATTCCGGTGGTAGTAAATCCGGAAGTGATAACCGACCTTCTTCCGATAACAAAAAATCGGAGGCGGAGTTAAAGAAAGAGCTCGCAGAAACTAAGAAGGAATTGGAAATCAAAAAGGAGGAAGAAAAGAAAAAAGAAGAATTCGATAAAAACGTGGTCGGAGGAAAAATTCTTTTCTTAAAAACTCTGAAATACTTGGATAAAGGACACTATAATAACGAGCTCCAAGTTTTAGATCCTACCAAGGACGACACGATTTTTAGAGGAGACTTCAACAAAATCTGCGGTAGGACTTTTGAGATCGTGGATGGAAAGGCTTTGGTTATAGGCTTTGAAGACGGTCATTCTTCCAATCATAAGTTGATTTTGATCGATCAGGAAACTTTGAAACCGACTCTTTCGGCCGTGGACAATATTTTCTGGAGATCTCCTATGATCGTAAAAGGTGATGAAATCTACGCCTTTGAAGAAGTTGAGGAAAAATATTATCTTTCGCGTTTCGGCAAGGATCTGAAAAAACAGGCCAAGTCTTCGGAAGAGATCAGTCCGAATTCAAACGTCACCTTTTACGGAGAAAAGATCTACGTTACCGGCAAGGAAGAAAGTTCCGGTAGTATTCAGATTACCGTTTTCAACAAAGCGGATCTGAAACTGATTAAGAAGATCAAACCGTAGTTTTAAAAAACAGCCGTCGTGCCTTTCTTTAGGTCGACGGGTTTTTGTTTGCGAACGTTTTATAGGGATATTGAATTTATAATTCAATCATTTGATATGCGGATGTACAAATTGCGATTAAGGTTTATCTCAAACAATTCCAATTATCTTTTAAGGTTTTGGGACGGCTCTAAAAGGTGAATTTTCTACGTTATATATTCCAAAGTTCATGCAACGCAGATCGGGCAAAATACACTCTTCCAACTCTTTATAAATCCTTGAATCGATTTGGAAAAGCAATTTGTGAGGTTGTCCCGGTTAGGGACAAAACCTTATCTTAGGGAGGTGAGTTCTCTATAAGCGCGGACCACTCCGTCGGCGATCGTCTTTGTGAACGTCAGAGCCACTCTTGCCTTTTCAGAAGCGATCATCACTTCGTGAGCGTCTACGGAATTCGGATCGAAAACCATCTTTTGAGTTAGCTCGTCTGCTTCCACTTGAAGATCGTTTACGGAAGTTAGGGCGTTCTTCATCGCCTCCGAGAAACTTTCCGCGACGTAATCGGGAGAAACCGGTTGTTTTACGTCTTTGTAATGTCTTTCCTCTGTAGTCGATACTTTTACGTTATCACCCTTGGGATTGAGAGGATGAGGTTTATTTCCCGTATAACCGGAGTTATATGTATACCAAAGAGAAGAATTAGAATTGATTTCCATGATTAAGCTCTACCTATTTCCAAAGCTTTATTGAACATCGCTTTGGATCCGTTGATCATTTGAACATTTGCTTCATAGGATCTGGATGCCGAAATCATGTCCGTCATTTCCGTTACGATGTTTACGTTAGGCATTTCCACATATCCTTTTTTAGGGCCGATTTGAATCGCGTCCGGATGCGTCGGATCATAAACCAATCGAAGAGGGGTCATGTCCTTTTCTATTTTCATCACCTTCACGCCCTTGCCTTCTCCGGGAGCGACTCCAAACGGGTAAACTGGACTTCTCCATCTGGTCCTCAAATTGATCGGAGTCATCACAACTCGATCTCTTCTAAATGGACCATCCCCGTTTGTATTTCGAGTTGTGGTCGAGTTTGCGATGTTATTGGAGATAACATCCATTCGGAGTCTTTGGGCGGATAAGCCGGTTGCAGAAATATTAATCGATGAAAAAAGTCCCATGGCTGCTTCCTAAAATGTAAAATTATGCCTCATTAAAATAGATACAAAAAGATTCAAACCAAATTTTTAAGCCATTCTCATAACCTGTTTTAGGTCTCTGTAGTTCTGATTGAGTCTTTCGGTCATTATCATGTATTGCATTTGAGAATTGGAAGCTTCCACGACTTCTTTTTCGACATCCACGTTATTCCCATCCGCTCTCATGGTCGTTAAGTAATCTATGTTTGCTTTCGGCTGGACCTCTCGATAATCCAACGGTTTGAAAAATTGAATATGGCGCTCATCCGAAATTTGAGTCGGTACTTCTTTTAAAGTTTCGATTTTCTCGGACTCGATTGCTCTTTTCATCATCGATTCGAAGATCACTTCGGATCTTTTGAAATGAGGAACATCGGCGTTTGCGATATTGTCCGAAATTACTTTTCTTTTGAGAATAGAATTATTCATTCCTCTTTCCAGGAGGTCCTGGGTTTTCATGAAATGGGTTTTCTCGAACATTATTTTTTCTCCCTCCAAAAAATCGGTTGAATTTGCGATTTCCAAGAGAGATTTTTTCAAAGAGAAAGTTTTTTGTCCGAAGTTTGCGGGGCATAATGGAGAAACTTTGAAATGAATTCTTATGTCAGAAACACCTGAAACGATCGAAATCACACCTGATCTTACGACCCTTTTTAATGATTATTATACGTTCAGAAGAATGCTTATGGACGCGATCGATAAAAAACCGAAAAGTATCGTTCTCAACTTGGGAAATATTCCTATGATGAATTCCATTTCAATCAGTTCTCTCGTTTGGTTTTTAAAGAATGCTCGTTCTGAGGGAATTTCCTGTACAATCAGCGCAATTCATCCCGACCTTCTCAATACGTTCGAAATTCTAAGCTTGAAAGAATATTTGGACATTCGATAAACCCTCGCTTGAATCTTTGAAAATTATTTCCATTCCGTGTTGGACCTCTTGATTTGTTTCTTAAGAGGGTGTGATTTTCATTGGACAGTGAGAGCCGGATCTCTATGTTTGAATCTATGAAAAAAATCTTTCTCGTTTCTACTTTGATTCTATTTTTATTTGTCGTTTGTAAAAAAAAGGAAGAGTTGATTTTAGGAAATTGGATAAAAGTCAAAGAATGTTCTGAAAAAGGAGAATGTGTAAGTCCTGATAAAGGAAGTCATCTACTTATTCTTCCTGATGGTCTTGCCAAATACAATAATTTCCATCTTACTTATAAAATGAAAGAGGACGATATTAATTTCAATCTTGCCGATCTTGCATTTGACCTTGAATATAGAATTCTTAAAGTAAACGAGAAAGAATTACAACTCCTCAATAAGAAAGAAGATGGTATTGAATATTTTGTAAAGGGCGAGTTCAGCGAACTTCAGAACGAAAAAGAATTAGAAGAAATCAAATATAAAAAAGAAGAAAATCAAAACAAACAAAAGGAAATTTCCGATAAAGAGCTCCAGGGTCTGAATAAGGGCTCCGTAAAAAACAAAACTCAGATCTCGAAAAGTAAAAGAGAAAAAAAGCAGATCCAAGAAGAGGAGGAAGTCGTAAAAAAAGAAGAGCAGAAGTTTAAAAAAGTCGTTAAGAAGGGAGAAGACAGGAAGAGCAGTGACAATTCTTCGAATTCCTCTAAATTAAATGACTCTAAAAGCGATTCCGGAAAACTTGGAAGCGACAGTAAATCTTCTTCGGGCGAAAAGAATTGAATCAAGTTTGATTCTTTTCGGATAAAGACAATCGTATGAATCGTCTTTTGTTTTCATGTCTGTTATTGATTTTTCTTGCAGGAGAAATTTTTCCGGATGACGAACATGAGAATCATAGTTCTCCCATTTTTAATTTGGATAATTCTCCGGGAAATCTCGACACGGCCCGTCGTAGAGTTCAAATCACCGCTTTGAACACTGAAACTGTAAATCTCATTCGTGCCAACAACCTCGCTAAAGCTTCCGTCAACATAGATAAAATCAGAAAATTGGATGCAAGTTCGGTGGAATACCACTATTTGAAGGGTTCTTATCTTTACGCGCAGGGAAAATATCCTCAGGCGGAAGATTTTCTTTTGAAAGCGGTTCAGATTCATCCGAGTCACGATCCGTCTTATTATCTGTTGGGAATGATCTTTGTTCAAAAATCCAAATGGGCAAAGTCCTTGGAATATTTTCAGAAAGCGGCGGAGCTTTCCAATTATAATCCGTTTTATAGAATCAATTTGGCGTTGGCTTATTTTGAAACCGGAAACTTTCTTCGAGCGAAGGCCGAAGCGGAAAGAGCGATCGAACTCAAACCGAATTTTAGGGCCGCAAAACTTCTTCTTCTGAAATCCAATTTTCTTTTGGGCAATAAGGCGGATGCTTATTCTCAGTGTGTTGATTTCGTTAAGGAAGGATTCGTATCTCGAGAGTATATGCTGATCTATGCGAGACTTGTAATGGAAATTCATCAGAATTATAGAAAGGCGATTGAAATTTACACTCAATACGGAGAACTCCCTTTTCAAGAAAAGCGATTCTTAGCTCGCGCTTATTACAATATAGGAAATTATAGAGCGGCAGCCATAACGTATCAAGCTATCGTTCAGTTGAAAATTGCCCAAGAAGAAGACAAGATCGAATACATTCGTTCTCTTTCTTTTATTAAAGACTATAAAAGACTCGAATCTTTTGTGAATTCCTGGCTTCAAGAAGAACCGGAGAAGAGAAGTAAAATTCTAGAGATTTTGGATGTTGCGGAACTTCTGAAGGAGAACGATTCTAAGGTATTTCACATGTTTCCTTCGCGATCTCCATACTGAGCGCTTTGAATTGCGGTCCATAAAAGCCAAAACCAAACCGTCTAATGTGTAATTCTTTACGGAGATTTTTCGCGAAAAAACGGTTTAAGATCGCAAAAATAATGTAAAGCAACATAATCTTTGGGAATTTCCATACTTTTCTCTTCGAGTTTTGGAACAGGTTCTTAGTTTTATTGCCTAAACTTCCTTACATATCGAATTCACGTTAAGTACAAATTTTTTTGATTGAAGTACTTCGTAAAATTGAGCCAATATAAAAATGATGCGTCGTCCTACGGACTTACCGAAACTGAACGAATTAAGTCCGACTTTACTACATGTAAAATTTTATAGAATCGTTCTGTCTCTTTTGACCCCTTTTGTCTGTTGTGGTGTTTATTTCTATTGTGCAATACAAGATCTTTGGTTTTTCTCTGTTTGTATCCTTATGTATTTGAGTTTCGTTACGTACGCTTCTGTTTCTCACGATTTAGTTCATCGTACGTTAAAACTTCCGAAATTTTGGAATCATTTTTTTTTGACCTTAATAGAACTCTTAGCGTTACGTAGCGGCCATGCCTATCAAAGGGCGCATTTACATCACCATCGAACTTTTCCAACAGATAAAGACATTGAAGGGAACGCCTCTAAATTGCCGTTTTTAAGCGTTTTGTTTTGTGGGATTACATTTCAGAGCAGAATTTGGTTATGGGCGCTCAAAGCGAACGGACGAGAAAGAGTGTTTGTTTTGATGGAAGGTTTATTATGTTTTTTGATTATTCTAAGCGCTTTACTTCTTTATAATGTATTTCCGATATTTTCCGTTTACGTAAGTTTGATGATCGCCGGTAGTTGGGTAATACCCTTTTTTACTTCGTATATTCCTCACGATCCTTTTCAAGAAGATCTTTTGAAACAAACTCGATTATTTCGTGGAAGAGTAGCTTCCTTTATCGCTATGGAACATCTCTATCACCTGGAGCATCATCTTTATCCTACGGTTCCGCATCACAATTGGCCGAAACTGGCAAAACTACTTGATCCTTATTTCGAAAAAAAAGAAATTAAATCGATTCGGTTTTTATTTTGAACTAATGAGATCGTTTCCACACGTTCCGTCGTTATTCCCGAAAAACAACCCAAAAGCAATCGTTTACTTTTGGATACGTTATTGGATGTTATTTTTTATTTTTCTTCCCTGGATATTGGTTCGGCAGATAGGGATTTCTTTTTTTAATCTATTGGCTGCGTTATGGACTTGGAATAAAGAAATTGTTTTACTCTCGGATACGTTACGATTAATCTACATGAATCATATTTCTTCTTTATTCTTGTCCGTGATTTTCGGAGAACGTTTTACGGCTATTCATTACCGTGATATATTGTTTGATCCGGGGCCTATTTTTAGTTGGAAAAAAATTAAAAAGTACGTCGCAAGGCGACCGAACGTCATTCATACTCTTGTCCTTACCCACGCGCATGAAGAACATATCGGGAACGTCCCTACGGTTCTTTCCGAACTGGACGTCCCGGTTTACGCGACTTCTACCACGTTGCAAGCTATAAGGAATCCTGAAAGTCTTTCGATAGTGCGAAAAGTATTTATCGGACAACCTGTTTCAAATGATACAGAGAATATGAAATCTCTGGAAACGACGGTCGATACCCCGGACGTTTCACTGCAGGTAATCCAATCACCGGGACATTGTGACGGTCACGCTTCTTTCTATGATCCTGAACATTGTATTTTGTTTGCCGGGGATTCTTTTATGCATACCGTATTTACATCTCCTAACCGCGATGTGTCCGGCGCCGACTGGATTAGAACATTACAAAGTTATAGTAACCTGGATATACGCACTATGATTGGTGCTCACGGTTACGTTTATACTTTGGATGAAACGATCCTACGGAGTCGTTTTGTAGTTCGTCGTAAAGATCCTAAACAAATGATCCTGGATAAACTTCGTTTTATGGAATGGGCTCGTGATGTAGTGATGGAAGGCGAGGGTCGCAGACTACCTTATTCCGTAATCGAAGCTTGTTTGTTTCCGTGGCAAAGTTGGTGGTCATGGTATACTTGGTTTACGGATGAATCGGGGCGTTTGTTTAGTGCGGGAGAATTTTCTAGGACCCATTTCTTACGGAGTTTTTCGTCCTTTCCTGAGAATGTGCCTTTTCGATTTCCTATGTTTGCCAATTTGGTAAATCGGTTTAAAAAAACTTTAACAAGAAAAAGTTTCTAAAGTTCCGTGGTTTTTCTATATTAGAAGATCTGCATTTATGTTCGGATCCAAGTAACTTGGGAGTAAGCTTTCTCAAAATCAAAATGAGGCGTTTTATTCTCGTTTTTCTTTTACATCAATGATCTTTTTCTAAGACAAAATGGCGCCCCTTCTGGGCTTGAAAAGCGTGGGTTAGATGCAAGCATTTACCACAAAACAAGAAAACCAACAGAAGGAACGTAATGAAAAGAAAAGTATATGTAGGAATGGATGTCCACAAAGAAACGATTAGAATTGCGAATTTAACGAACAATACAAAGGAAATAGTAAAAGAACAGCAGATAAAACATAATGAGGTTCAGATCAAAAAGTTCGTCAATAAACTAAAATCAGAATGGAACGAGATACATAGTTGTTACGAGGCGGGAGTAACCGGTTATCCACTTTACAGATATCTAAAGTCTTTGGGAGTGAATTGTATCCTTGTAGCACCCGGAAAGATACCAAGACAAAGTTCGGATAAGATCAAAACGGATAAGAGAGACGCGATCAAGTTAGCAAAATTATTACGAAGTGGAGAATTAGAATCGATTCATGTACCGAGTGAAGAGGACGAAGCGGTAAGGGATTATTTGAGATCCCGTGACAGCCTTCGTTTGGATTTAGGAAGGAATCGTCAAAGGTTAATGAAATTCTTATTAAGAAAGGGTATAACTTACTCAGCAACAAAGTATTGGACAGTCAGTCATAACAAATGGTTGAACAATCTACAGTTTAACAACGAGATCCTTCAAGAGACATTTAACGACTATTATAGTCGAGTAAGAGTTCAAGAAGAGAATTTAAAAGCGATGGATAAGAGAATACAAGAGATAGCGGAAAGTGAACCGTATCGAGAGAAAGTAGGAATATTAAGATGTTTCCGAGGAGTGGATTATCTAACCGCAATGTTTTTACTTTGTGAGGTTTGTGACTTCAAACGATTCAAAACAGCCGGTTCGTTCATGAGTTTTTTAGGACTTGTTCCGGGAGAATATTCCAGCGGTTCCAAAAGAAAACAAACAGGGATAACAAAAACTGGAAGTCCCAGACTTCGAAGAATATTGACAGAAGCAGCTTGGCAACATCGTTTCCCTGGAACAGGAAGTAAGATTGTAACCGCACGTAGATCGGGACAACCTGCGTTAGTTGTTGCTTTGGCGGAAAAAGCATCTCTCAGATTACACAAAAAGTTTCGTAATCTACAGCAAAGAGGAAAAACTCCTCAGGTAATGATAACGGCAGTTTCAAGAGAGTTATCCGGATTTCTTTGGGCGGCGATGAATCTGGTTGCATAGAGTTAGAGTAATGTTTCATCCAATAATTGAATTCGTTAGAGAAGATGTACGATAAAGGAGGAATACTTGTTGGCTCAGTGTTGAAGCAAATTTGACCTTCGTTTTAAGACTAAGAACAGCTCCCGATGTATAGATTATCCTGCGGTATCCAACCCGCGAATATCAGTCTGATCAATCGTCGCGAATGCTTTTCTCTAACGAGTTAAATTATTGGGTGATTAAAAAAAAATGCGAAAAAATATTTACAGCTCCGGATGGGGGCGCCATATCAGGGCCTGTCTTAAAAATCGTTCAAGAAATCAGTTACAATGATTCAGTAAGTTCGTAATAAAATATGGAAGCTCCACAAATTACGTCCCTTTGGTAGTTTACGAGCTTTCAAGCATATTTTATAACTGTTAAGTTCTCGTCGAGGTTCCTATATTCTGAGTTATTTAGAACAGGCTCTAAAATTCAGACTCTTGGTTTTGTAGGAATCTGAATCAAGTAAATCACTACAAGAATTCCGATCAGTGAAACTAGGATTTTTACCGCTAAAATCGGAATAAAGAAAAAGACCGTGGTTCCAATCGTCAAAAAAATCATGGAAATAGCGACGATTTTAGCTCTGAGGGGTATCGTTCTATGAATTCTCCAATCGCGAATATAAGAACCAAAGTATCGGTTGTTCATAAGCCAATTGTAAAATCGGTGGGAAGCTCTTGCGTAACAAGCTGCGGATAAAAGTAAAAAAGGAGTCGTCGGAAGAATCGGTGTAAAAATTCCGATGATCCCTAAAATTAACGAAACAGAACCGGCGATCAAAAGTAAAAAACGAATGATCTTCGATCTATGCAAACGAACTTCGTCACTGTAATCTTTTTTTTCCATATTCATAGAATTGAAAACATCCGAAGGCAGTTCAATTCTTTTCGCCGTTTTGCTTTTAAGAATTCAGAATTGAAAGAAAGTGGTTTTGGCTCGTCGATCTTTTAATCCTTCCAAACACGATCGTCTTCCAACCAATCGTTTAGGAGTTGCACGTTCGTATCTTTCGCAAATTTTTTGAGCGGTTCCAGTTGAGAGGAAGAATACTGTTTTGCAAGACTGAAAAGAACGTCCAATTGAGCCACGGTATGATCCAAATCCAAAGAGGCCAGGTATCTTAAATACAAAGGAAGATACGCGAGATTTTTTTGAAGCAATCGAAGAATCGTGAATGTTCCGGTTTCCAATTCTTCGTGCGTAGCAAGACCTTCTCCGGCCGTTTTCTCAAGATTGTATCGGATTAAAGTTTCCATATAACGCACCAAAGACGTTTCCAGAACAGGGTCCAAGGATTCCAGTTCGGAGAACAGATCCTTTTCATAGAAAATCTTTCCTTTTAAAGAAACGCCGAATCCGAACCAAGGATCGGATTCTTCGAAAATCGGATCGGAAAGGACGAGGTCTTCCGCGTGTTTAAGGATTTCCGTCCATGTGTCCACCGCTTTGCAAAGTGTCGGCGAAGTAAGATCTTCCACAGGAATTAAAACGAGATTTCCGGTGAATCCGACCTCCTCGTCCATTTCTACTATTTTGATCGAAAATTTAATTTTCATGAAATTAATTCTGTATTTTATAATACTCTAAAATATTATCCGATTAGGAATAAACTTCCGGAAAAAAATCTATATCCAGAATTCTCTGTGCGAGAACCCGCAAAAGAATCTGTCCGAACAGAAATTGGTCGGCCTCTTCGATTCGAACCAGTTCACAATCTTCGTGGGAAATGAATAAATAACCCGGTTCCTTATGAATCGTTTTTTGAGAGGATCGCTTAAGATCCAATTCTGACCGAACTCGATGATACAAGGAACGTCGTCTATTGAAAGTTCTTTCTCTTCCAGGGTTTCGAGGTATTCTTCGTTATCGCCTTCTTCCAGGGCTTCCGGTTCCCAGCCGCCTTCGATAATTTTTCCCTTTTCGCTGATTCCAAAATAACCGATGGCGCCTCCGCCGAGGTCTTCGAAATAAATTCCGTTGTGAACTTGAGCGGTCTTCACATAACTTTTCGGTAATCCTTTTGGGGGCGCCCCGGTGAAAGGAGGATTACAACGAATTTCGCAAAGTTCCGAAAAATCGGGATCGCTGTATTTCAGTTTCACGATGAGAGCTTCTTCCTGATCGACATGTATATGCACGACTTGTGCGGCGAGTTTTGAGAGAATTTCCTTATCTTCGTTCGATTCGGCTAAAAAAGAGAAGTGTTTAAAAAATTCTTCCTTGATATTTTTGCTTGCGCAAAGTTCTTTCCAAGTTTCGAGATAGTTCGAGGAAGAATTTTCCTTATAACCTTTTTTTAATTTTTCTTTTAATAATTTCTCGGCTTCTTTTATGCAGGTTTCTTCGTTTTCGAACGATTTTGTTTGAGTCTGTCCGGCTGTTCCCGATTTACCGTATATTACAGTAAACGAATTTCCCGATGTTTCTATGTTCCAAAACTTATCGGATGATTCGTCTTTGTAAGTGAGTTGATGTTTCACGAAGGTGTTCCTATTTGACTTTGTTGCATTCTATTAAGAGGTTGTCCCAAAACCTCCTTGTACTTGTAGTCTCAGGAAATAGATATGACATATGAAATCAGATTTAGGTCATTTAGATATCCCTGAAGAGATTTGGAAACGCCTTCATCCCTTGCTACCAAAGCGTAAAACAAACTCCAAGAAAGGAGGTCGTCCTCGGCTTGATGATAGAGTGGCGATGGCCGCAATATTTTACAGGGTAAGAACAGGAATTCAATGGAGATATATACCTCCGATGTTCGGTTCAAAATCAACGTTACATAGAAGATTTCAGGAATGGGTAGCCAGCGGAGTTTTTGATAAAATTGAAAAAGAAGCATTAAAACTTTATGAGCGCACTGTTAAAATTAGAACTAAAAGAATGGCATCTGATGGTAGCTTCGCAAGAGCTCCCAAAGGGGGGCTTTCACGGGTCCAAACCCGACGGATCGCGGCAAAAGAGGCCTTAAAAGGCATATTCTCGTCGATCGGCGTGGAGCACCTGTAGCTTTTGTAATCGCTTCGGCAGGAACTCACGATTCTAAATTACTTTTTCCTACTTTAGAAAAGTTCAAAGTATTTAGAAACAAAAAATTGCTTAAACCAGAAATCCTTTCTTTAGATAAGGCTTACTCTAACAAAACGATTAAGAGCCGGTCTCAAAACTGGTTGTACAGAGAAAGTGTAAAAATATAAATGTGAAATGGACAAATATTATTCAGAAATCCCCGATGCGCTTTGGGAAAAAATAGCACCATTGATTCCTAAAGAAAAGCCCAATCTTCAAGGAGGTCGCAATCGTGTTCCTTCAAGAATAGTAATGGCAGGTATCATCTATCGAATGAAAACAGGCTGTCAGTGGCGTGCAATTCCCAATGAATTTGGATCTGGTCAAACTTGTCACAGAAGATTTCAAGAATGGGAACGGGCAGGGGTATTCAAAAAGATCTATAAATCTATTTTAAAATATTATGATGTAAAGAATCAGATAGCATGGGACTGGGCTTCGATGGATTCGGCAATGGTTAAGGCTCCCAAAGGGGGAGTTTAACCGGGAAAAATCCTACAGACCGTGCCAAATTAGGGGTTAAACGGCATATCCTTACGGATGGAAATGGAATTCCTTTGGCAATTACGTTGACTGGAGCTAACGTTCATGACAAACACGGTGTAAAAGATACGTTGAATTCAATCCTAATATTTTCCGGAAAAAGAAGAAAAAAGCCAAAACATCTTTGTTTAGATAAAGGTTATGACTTCCAAGATATAGAAGTTTTAATCAAAAGAAGAAACATTCAATCTCATATTCGGAAAAAAGGTGAAAAGCCTCTCATCGGTAAATACAATGGAAAATCTAGACGATGGGTCGTTGAAAGAACTAACAGTTGGCACAATCGATTCAGAGCTATCCTAATTCGTTGGGAAAGAAAATCTGAAAATTATCTTGCATCTCTTTATCTCGCAAGTTCTATCATTGCTTTTAACTTTTTTGATAGGTAGTTTTGAGACCGGCTCTAAGAACAATTTAAAAAAGAAGAATATTCAATATCGAATTCCAAATAAAAAGAATGCGAGAAATCCTGAATGGATTGCTCCGCTAAATCCTTTTAGATGGACAGTCGAACGTACTTTTGCTTGGTTTAATGCATTTAGAGCCATAAAAACTTGTTGGGAATTCAAATTTGAAAATTATAAGGCATTATTCCAAATCGCATTTGCTATCATTTTAATTAGAATGTCCTGGAAATAGGTTTTGGGACAAGCTCTTAATAAATTTTTTCGTAGTCGGATTATAATTTTTTTCGAATGTTTCCGGATTGTATTTTGCGAAATGTCATTTTATGGATTGTACAGTTGAAAGAAGTTAACCGCTTCTTGATCCGCGTTCGGTTTTGCGATCACATCGTTATTGTCGAATTTGGAAGAAACACTTTGGGCCTCGTCGAAGCTATGATGTGTATTTGGATATACGGTCATCGAGATCGAGTTGTTCGTTGCGGCACTTGCGCCTAAGGTTTGAGCCCTTGAAACTCTCGTATTGCAATAACCTACTGTATAAAGCGGGTCCGCTCCGGCTGCAAGAATTTTAATATGCGTATATGGAAGGTATTGACTTGCAGAAATTCCACCGAATGCGTTGTTGAGTCCACATCCAGGATAAAAGGAAATAACCGCTTTAAACGGTTTCAGATTTCCCGGACGATATTGGATCGTCGAATTTGTATCCACTGTTGAAAAAGTGCTACTTCCTCCGTGAGACCATCCAAGTAAAACGATTTTATCGTTGTTGATAACTTTGGATCTTTTTACGTAACTCAAAGTTGCGTACGCATCCGTCGGTCTGTCCGTAACCTCCGATGTTCCGACGTTGGCACCGTTATTACATTGATTTTGTCCTGCGTTTCTTGTTGTAAAGCTATCGATTAAGAGAGTAGAATATCCTAAGTTTTTTCCTCGGTTGGCCCATTCTGTGTAAAGAGAAGCAGGAGGTTTTGTGACGTCACTATTCGAATGTGCGCCTGCACATCCGTGCATCATGACGATCAAGGGAAACGGTCCCATTCCTGCTGGTTTCGAGAAATAAGCTTCAAGAATGAATTTTTGAGTCGGATTATAAATTTTAAATTTGTAGTTTGTAAGTTCTGTTTCTTGATCGATCAACACCGGACCGGAGATTAAGTCTTGAATTTCAGTTTGTTGTGTGATTGCTAGAAGAGTTCCCGCTAAAAGTAGAGGAGATTCCTCGCTTGGATTCTTACAGCCGAAAAGAAGAAAAAAAAGGATCAGTCGCGGATTGATTTTGAATAACTTCATATAAGATACAACAAGATAATGGGAAAATCTTCCATTTAAAATGAGGATTTATTTTGAGATATTACACCTATTTTTTTAGGGTAGGTTTTAATATTATACGTAATCAAAATTCTAAGAAATTTATGAAAAAGTTTGGAATTTTAGAGTCGGCATCAAAATAAGGCCTGGATCGCACTTAAAATATTTGTGTTCTCGGAATAAGTTCCTTTTCTTATGAATCAAGACAACGTTAAGTAAATGCAAGAAGAATGAACACAACCTCCCTATTTTATTTCTTAGAAAGTTTTACGACGAGCTTACAAGATATGAAAATGCTAAAGAACATTGAATCGGACTGGATAGAGCAATCCAATGTAATCGGGAGCAATAGAAAATGAAAATCTTGTTCAGAATGATGATAATGATCTCGATGACCGCTCAGATGGATTGCGCCACAATCCTAATGCTTAAAGAAGCCAAAATTTTACCCACACGTGTTTGGTCCATGGCAAGATATGCAGATAAAACCATTTCTCCGGAACTGTCTAAAAATCTTAGCGCCTTGGATCCTCCTCTCTGGATTTATCCAGGGACACGACTCTACTGGATGATTGGTATAGATAAGCATTTTCCTTTTAGTATTATCGATCTTCCTTTGTCCTTCTTGGCGGATACAATCCTACTTCCTATTACAATTCCGTTGACGGCATATTACTATTCGGAAGTCCCTGAGGCCTGGAAATCAGGCCTTCTGATCGGAAGTATCGAAAACAACGATCTATCCGGGGTTCGCCGTTGCATCGAGACTGACGCCGCGGTTGTGAATTCCACATTCATTGGTCCATCTCCATTGTATTTTGCTATTAAGAACGAGAACGTTGAAATTGTAAGGCTCCTCTTAGAGAAAGGCGCCGATGCAAATGCGAAGAATTGCGATGTTTTTCGTCGTTGTAATTATCTATTTTTCAACGTGATAGAACACTATTCTAATCTTCCGCCAAAAAATGATAGAAGATCCGAAATAATTAGGCTGCTCTTAGAAAAGGGAGGAGTCGATGTCAATGCTACTTTGGCGGAAGACGGGAGGAGTCCTCTACACTACGCAGTAGAGAAAAGACACAACATTCAAATTGTAAAACAATTAGTAGAACACGGCGCTAATGTAAACGGTAAGGATGTTTATCAGCAGACTCCACTGTATGATGCAAGCTCGAAAGAAATTGCACAATATCTTTTGCAACAAGGCGCAGACCCAACCGTAAAAAACGGCTCTGGGGAAACTCCTCTGAAATATGCAAAATATTTAATGAACTTGGGCAGAAAAAATAATTATGATGCGCTCAAGTTTCTTGAAGACGCTCCATAGTTGCCAGAAGTAGTACGGATGTTTTTAGCAAATCCGTTTTTAAAAGGTTTTGGTCTTCTACTCATCATTATTTCGGAATCGGAAGAACTATAATCCTCAGTTGCGTAGAAATGAGTTGGCAGATGATCTCTATAAGGTATTCAAAGAGACTCTCAAAGTTTTGATATCTGTGTCATTGATTTCCTGGACTTTATCAGTTGTTCAATCGTGTTCTTCTTGATTCTTCGTCATATTGTGGTTTACGGGTTATGCTTTTTATCCTTTTTCTTGGGTAGGCACTGTCCACGAATTCGGGGGAGATTTAACTTAAAAATCGAACAAGTTTGATCCTTAAGTGATGCTTAAAAGCCGATTCAGTTTTAAGCTTATATTTTCATTCTTACTGTAAAAAAACCGTCTTGATATTTTTTAAAAAGACAATCGAATGTTTTTGTAAGCAGAATTTTATTTGAAAGTTTAGTTTTCTTTTACGGAACTGAAAAGAAATTATTTCAATGATAAAAGAACGGATTTAAGATTTCGGATATAAAATGCGATCATTTTATTCAGGCTTAGAATGAAGAAACGAGTCTAAGTCTTTTCACTCTAAAAAGAAGTGGCCGACACTTGACTTTGAAGCCAATTTCGTATTAGAGGTATTAGTATCATTTATAACAAAGTTTGGAGACGTAAATGAAGACCATGTCTGGAATGAACTTGATCCTTTGTATTATGATAGAGTGGGTTTAAACATTTATGCTCAAAACGTTCAAAAAATTCTGTAGGGGTTTCTTCTCTAGGTTGTAGAGTCAAAAGCCACTTGGGACGGGCCCTTTGAGTGGAGTGAATTCATTTCAGTTTTTAAGGAGGCATCTATATAAGTTCGGATTAAAAATCCGAAGTTTTCCGGTTTTTGTTATGCGGCTTTAAGCAGAACATGGCCAAAAAAATTCTTTCTAGGTAAAAGTCTATGAAACAAACACTTAAAGCAAAAGATATCTTAGCGGTTCATCCTGATTCTTCCCAAGCAAAAGGATTGGAGAAAAGTTTAGAAAACTATATTGTAGTCGAAAAAAGTCTTTTTCGCATTTCAAATCGTGCCTTTTTTCTAGGCCTTTTATTTTTACTTCTGGGTCTTTATACTTTAAAATCTTTTCCAGATGCAAAAATCTCGGAAGGATTTGGGGGAATTAGCGTATACGGTCTTTTTATTACCTCCGGTATCATTTTAATGTCTTGGTTTAAAGCTGGTGAGATTTTAAAAACCGTCGGTGACTTTATTTCCAAAGCCAAAGGGGGAAGTTAATAACTTATGGAGCGTCTTAAGTTGTTGTAATTTTCAAAGAAATCTTATACTCAAAAATTTTTAAGAGAATGATGTTTGAAGGAACTGTTTTCCAAACGTAAAACCGTTTCTTCAAACACATGAACTTTTACGACTCCTTCCTATTATGTCGTTTTAACAAAAACTAAAATTTATGAGAGATTATTCTTTTTTATTTTCAATAGAGATAAAATAAGTCAATTTGCGTCTTTTATTTGTCATTTTGAATTGTGAATCTTTTTCTTTGTAGGAAGATGACAAACAATATTGTACGAGGCGAAAATTATGAAAAAAATTCTAACGGTATTTGTCAGTTCTCTCTTTTTGGGAACTGTGGTGAATCTTTATGCACATCGCGGAAAAGTGGTGCAAAATCCAATCGACATTTTTGAGAAATCGCACGAGAATAAGGTTCTTAGTTTGCAAAGAAAAACCCAAGTTGATATGAACCTTCCGATAACTCGGGCACTTTTTTATGGAACTCGTAATTCTTACAGCAGTAGCGCTTACACAAAAAGTGGCTCCTTTTTTACGAACCAGAAATACACAATTGGTGATCAACTTCGTTTAGGTGCGCGTTATCTCGAATTGGAAGTTCATTGGACTACCGGAAGTAAAAAAGGCATCAAAGAACTTCTTCTTTGTAGCGGTGCAGCAAATCATTCTGGTTGTAAAACTTCCAGTCGTACTTTTCATCAAGGTTTGGAAGAAATTCGTGATTGGATTTCCAAACCCAATAATAGAAATGAAGTCCTGCTTATTTATATAAAAGATCATCTAGACGGGCATTATCCCGAAGTTCTTAAGATTTTGAAAGATTCCTTGGGCTCATGGTTATATCATTATTCTGGAAGTTGTTCAAAACAACCTTCCTCCGCAGATATGCCGAAATTGAAAGATATGGTTAACGCAGGTCAAAGGATTCTCCTTATGAGCAACAGCTGCCAGAGCGGTCAAGGTTCGGAAGAATGGAATAAGTATTTCAAAGTGCAGTTCTTTGGGGGAACTAAGGAAGTGCCAAGCATGCAACTTTCGCCAAAGGTATTTCGCAATCACAATTGTGTTTTTCCCAGAACACTTTATCAGTCAGCAATCGTTCGTGTCGCAGATAGTTCAAACGGTCATGGAAAGATCCAAAGTTCATTCACAAATAGTGATATTCAGTCCATGCTTGCCTGTGAAGTAAACGTTTTTGGAATTGATCAGTTTGATGTCGATTTTGCGAAACAACCGGTCTGGTCATGGGGCAAAGGTGAGCCGCGCAATGCAGAGGACAAAGAACATTGTGGACGGATTTGGTCGGATGGAAACTGGTCCACTTGTCATTGCGATATCTGGCATCAATTTGCATGCAGGGAGAGGAAAACTGGAAAGTGGGTCGTAACCAATCGTAAAGGTCGTTGGGGTGATGGGCTCAGCGTATGCCTTCATTACTCAGAACTTGGCAGTTATGTGTATGCCTCTCCCGAAACCCCTTATGAAAATAAAAAACTTCAAGAAGTTGTAAAATTAAACGGTAATAATCTACCCGTTTGGATCAATCTGATCAAGAAAGAAGGGGAAGACGTTTGGGGCCCGGACGATCGGTTGAATGCCTTCCTTCCGCCACTTTGAAAAAATCGAACGAACCATTTTATTCTACTCAGATCTAAAAGTGGTATATAGTCAGCATGTGACACGGAATATTCGCAAAGGTTGGAGAAAGAAATATTGAATGAATTTGTCAGGAACTACTTTTGTCAGTCGCGAACTTTTTTAGTATTTTTCTTTCTCCTATCGTTTTGGCCTACTTTTCCTAAACGGATATTCCTAACTTGAAAATCTTTTGGAAAGAAGAATGTAATCCGTTATATATCTTCTTTTAATTTGGAAAAATATTTTAAACACAGATAATTTTTTTGATGGTAATGTTGGTGATTTATCTGATTTTACCAGCGCTCTACTACGTTATTTCTTGAATTCTTTATCACATTGTGTTTTAGGGATTATTCTTGATATCCTTTTTCTTACACACGATAACATTCAATTTTTCAGGGAAAATTCTCTTTTGATCAAAAGCAAAATGAACGCAATCGCACTATTTTAATGTCGCATATGTTCTGTTTTCAAGTAGGTTCACTTCGATTGATCTCTTTCAGAGTGCTGATTGTCCTATAGTTTCCGTTTTCTTGTTATTCCTTTTTAAGAGTGTCAGAGATTAAATTGAGGTTTACGGATAAGTTATCGAAAATGAATTTTTTAAATTTATCTCTATTTTCAAACCCTGTCGTCGATTATTGTTTTAATTGGCGAACTTCGGATGTTTCTTTTTACTTTAGAGTCTGTCCGCAAACCTCAGAATATAGGAATTTCGACGAGAACTTAACGGTTATATAATGTGTTCGAAAGCTCGTAAACTACCAATAGATCGCTTTTGTAAGTCGTTCGATGGTTTTGGGACAAACTCTTATCAATCCATTGTCTTAAAAACCAAACTCGCACAAGTTCCTCTGTGTTTTTCACTTTTCAGGCAAAATTCTGCGTCAATCAACTGAGCGAAATCTCTGCAAAGTTTAATTCCGAGCCCGGATCCGTTTTCATTAAGAGTTCCGATTGAGGAATAAAATTCTTTGGAAAAAATCTTTTCTAATTCCTCGGAGGACATTCCTATACCTTCGTCGATTATTGAAATATGTTGATAATCCGGAGAAATTGTTCCTCTTAGAAAAATCTTTCCACCGGAATTTGAAAATTTAAGCGCATTTACGAATAAATTACGAACAATCACTTTGAAAATATTCACATCACTAAATATTTTAAAATCCTCGTCAAATTCCAGATTTACTTGAAGACATTTAAGTCGGATGTAATCTTTATAAAGCATCGTGATTTCCTGCATGATCAAGATCGGATTGAAGGAGATCTTGTTTGCTACGATACTTTTCGAGTTCGTTTTCACCCAATTCAGCGTGTTGTCGATCAAGTCGATTGTAAGATGGGTTTGAATGTTTAATTTTGAAAGATGTTGATGAAGATCGATGGAGGGGATTTCCTCGTTTTTAAACAAAGAAAGCAAAGAAATGATCTGTATCAGAGGTGTTCTTAAGTCATGTGCAAGAATAGAAAGTAATTGAGATTTGAAGGAATTACTGCGAATTAACTCTAAGTTCAAAGTTTCAAGATCGTGAATGTCCTGAAATGCAAACGCATTTAACTCTCCGAACTCCGTGCTTCGTAGATGGAACCACTTTTCTCCGTGCGATTTGGTTCGAATTTTTGTCTTCATTAAAATGTTATGTTTTTTACTTTTTCTTAATTTGGTCAGCCAATCTAATTTGACCTTCTCTCTATAATTCTCGTCCGGATAGGCTTGGATAAACCAATCTTCTATGGTGGGGATTTCCTTAATTTTATAACCGACAATTTCTCGAAAACTTCGATTTAGATAAAGAGTTTGGAATTGATCTCCTTTCACTTTTGAGAGCAACACAGGATACGGAATAAATTCCACGAGATGGATCTTATCTCCTATGTTGTCTAAAACTTCCTGAATCAATTCCATTTTTTTAAAATCCCAAGTTAATCCAAAATTATATTTTTAAATTTTTATAATATAGAAGCATCTATGTTATAAATAAGATTGTTATAATATGCCTCAAAGCCTGAAAAGAAATCGATTGCAGTCATTCCATAAGTTCATAATAAAGCGCAGTAGTTCCTACGGATTGGGTGGTATGGGATTTCTGATAGACTCTTATATAGAATCTGTCCTTGAACGAGTCTTAGCAAGCTTATAATTTTATTTTGTGGAGATTTCATAATAAATATCAGACGACCTATCCGACTAAAATGATCATCAAACAGAAACGTCTTTTGCAAAGATAAAATCGGCTTATATACGTGTGAGTCTATCATAGATACTAAATGGGTATACTTTAAGATCAGATTTGAAATCGAAATATTCCCTCACTCCTTAAGAAATATATAGTAAAAATAGAATATATTTTTTCAAGTAAACAGAGGCAATTTTTAAAATTCGTGAAATTGTATGTAAAAATTATAATATATTTGATTTCTATTTGTAAAATTTAAAAACGATGTAATCAAGGTCTTATCTGATGTGGGATGAAATTTCTGAATATGAAAACAGAGTTTTCGAATGCGAAAGCTCTGAAAGGTAAATTATCTCAAAAATATCTTAGAATGATCGGAATCGGCATTTTAGGTAAAGGTAAAGTATTTTCGGGATGGCATACTATAGCCTAAATTCTATTTTTGAAGGACGTTTTTTGACGATCTTAAAAAAAATGTCGGAAAAATAAGGCAAGATTGGAATATAATCCTGGAATTTAAGGAGCTGATGCTTTTATGAAAGTTGCACCGACTTATTCTATTTTATTGGCTGAAGACGACGAAAATAATGCGGAACTTTTAATTCGTTATTTGGAAAGATATAATTTCGACGTAGATCATGTCATAGACGGAGTCGCTGCCGAAATAAAATTGAGAAAAACCCGTTATGATCTTATTTTAACGGATAACCGAATGCCGAAATTCGACGGAATCGACCTTTTGGAAAGAATTCCTGAAATGAATGGAATGACTCCGATTATATTCTTAACCGTAAGCAACGAAAAAGAAACGATCATCCAAGCCGCTCATAATAGGAAACTCGTAGCCTATCTTTTAAAACCGATCGATATGCGGGTATTAATCGAAAAAATATGTCAGGCGTTGAAAATCGGAGCGGATTCATTGATCGATAAAAAAGAATACCCTTTCGAAATTACTCTCCTTAACCATACACAACAAGGAGTGGAAATTGAATTGAAAGGTTGTCCCTACGGTAAGAATATAGAAAAACTTGTTCAGGAAATTTTCCTCTTTTTAAAAGAACTTCCTAAACCTAATAGTATTTTAATCAAAGTGAATCCGGAATTTTTTTATTTTAAAAACGGGACCCAAGTTCTTTACGCTTTAAAAGTTCGTTTAGCGGCTAAATACGAAATTGGAAAAGAAGAGGTTATCATTCAAACGGAACATTGAACTATCGAAATTCAAATTTCCACTGCAAAATCCCAAACCGTAAGGTGTATTATTTCGTTTGAACAAGCAATAAACTCTTATTTTCAGATTTGAATTTTTCAACGAACTGTAAAATTGTATCCTTTATGTTTTCTTTTGAAAGTTTTGTAGAAAGAGATTTTAACTTGTTTTTAAAACGAAATTAAGCGCTGGGAAGTAGGGGCCACACATGAGACAATTTGAAAACGTAACGGTCATTAAAAAAGCGAATGTTTACTACGATGGAAAGGTGACAAGTCGGACCGTTTTATTTCAGGATGGAAGTAAAAAGACTTTGGGGATTTTAATGCCGGGTCAATACGATTTTGGAACCGACGAAAAAGAAATTATGGAAATCTTGGACGGAGATATGCTCGTTAAACTTCCGGGTGAGGATTCTTGGAAGGAAATCAAAGGTGGCCAATCTTTTGAAGTTCCCGCAAAATCCAGATTTCAAATGGATGTGAAAAAAATCAGCGATTACTGCTGTTCTTACATCGTTTAATCTGATTTTAGATCTTTTTTGTTAGTTTAGGTTATTCTTCGGAATGTAGACTTTGCTTTTAAAAATTTTGTATTAATTGCTATCAATAATAAAGTAGAATTGAAAATCCAAAACCTTATAAGAGTTTTAAAGATCCTTTAAAATAAGTTTGATAAACAGATTGTTTATCGAAGGAATTATATGTCCAAATTGAAGTTGGCTGAATTATATAAACTGCTTTTTTTGGAATTCAATCCCAAGAGACTGAACCGATGAAATTTTTATCCTGGATAACTCATCCAGTTTTGATTCTTCCTTGGGGAATTGTCATCGCTTTTAATACAGGCGGTAAATACAAACCCTGGCAAATCGCAACTGCGAATATTCCTATCTTTTTACAAGGCGGAACGGATTGGGGAGGATCTTGTCTGTTTGCCGGTTGGATGGCAAATTATATATTTTTTTCTTTTGCAGCTCCGGTTTATGCAATAGGCTTAGTCGTTAACCCTGAACAAAATTTCATAACGATTGTAGGATTGATCTTAAGAAGGATGAAATGGCATATTCTTTTCTTTCTTATTTTAGGACCTATTATGATTTTTGATGATTCGAATATAACTCCGAATGATCATAGAAATTTATTTCTTTTCTTTTTGGTTTATTATTCATTCTTAATTCTTTTTATATCAATACTTTTGCGCTTTAAGACGCATTTCAGTTTGATTTTTTGCATTATGCCGTCTTTGTTTCTTCTTTTTCTGTTGAGCGATGGTGTGACTACTAAGGCGGGGCAATGGAATCAGTCAGGCGTGGATCCTGAAATCAGGATCCGCGGCTTTCGGCATAAAATATTCTTAGATTGGCATTCGATTTGTGATGGAATTTTTGGGAACGTTGAAATGAATTACATTGAAAAGATATCAATAAAGATTGAAGATATTTTATTTTCAATCTCAAAGACGTATTCGAATTAAGGATTGAAGTGCGAATAAAAAAGTCGAGGTCTGATTCCTCGGCTTTTTTATGCAAGGACGATTGTATTCGAAGTCGATATTCACTGGTTCCCCTTTACTTTACAAAAAAGTGCAACGACTTCGTTTAACAAATTACTGGTAGCTTTCCACCGGAAGACAAGAGCAAACTAAATTCCGATCCCCATATACGTTATCCACTCTTCCTACAAAAGGCCAAAATTTATGATCCCTGCTCCAAGGAGCAGGATATGCTGCGCGCTCTCTGGGATAAAGATGATCCCAACGATCCGAAGTCGCCATTGCCGCGGTGTGCGGAGAATTTTTAAGAGGGTTATCGATTTTATCTAAGGTTCCGTTTTGGACATCTACAATTTCCTGATGGATGAGAAGCATCGCTTCGCAGAAACGATCCAATTCTTCCAAAGACTCCGATTCCGTCGGTTCAATCATCAAAGTTCCTGGAACCGGAAAAGACATTGTAGGCGCGTGAAAACCGTAGTCGATCAATCTCTTTGCAACGTCTTCTACTTCGATTTCAGCGGACTTTTTAAAAGGTCTTACGTCGAGAATACATTCGTGAGCGACAAAACCGTTCTTTCCTTTGTAAAGAACCGGGTAGGCTTTTTCTAGACGTTTTGCAATGTAATTTGCGTTTAAGATCGAAATCCGAGTCGCATTTGTAAGGCCTTCGGCCCCCATCAGAGCAATGTAAATCCAAGAAATCAAGACGATACTCGCGCTTCCCCAAGGTGCCGCGGAAACCGCCCCGTGTTCATTACCGGTTGTATTATCGATTAGTACGTGTCCGGGTAAAAATGGAACGAGGTGTTTTGCAACTCCGATCGGGCCTACTCCGGGACCACCTCCTCCATGAGGTATGCAAAAAGTCTTATGTAAGTTGAGATGGCAAACATCCGCTCCAATTTCACCTGGACTTGTTAATCCGACTTGAGCGTTCATATTCGCTCCGTCCATATAAACCTGTCCACCACGAGAATGAACTATCTGGCAGATTTCTTTTGCGGATTCTTCAAAAACCCCGTGGGTGGAAGGATAAGTGATCATCAAAGCGGCGAGGTCGTTTTTATGTTCTTCCGCTTTTATTTTTAGATCTTCTAAATCTACGTTTCCGTTTTGATCGCAGGAAACAACTACAACTTTAAAGCCCGCCATCGCCGCACTCGCAGGATTTGTTCCGTGGGCGGAGATGGGAATTAAACAAACGTTTCTATGGGCTTCTTTTCTACTTTCATGATATCTTCGAATAGCCAAAAGACCGGCATATTCTCCTTGAGAACCCGCGTTCGGTTGTAAGGAAACTCCTGCAAATCCAGTAATTTCGCAGAGCCATTTTTCCAATTGCTCAAAGATGATCTTGTATCCTTTGGTTTGTTCAGAAGGCGCAAACGGATGAATTGCTCCGAATTCGGGCCAAGTAACCGGATACATTTCCGTCGTAGCGTTGAGTTTCATTGTGCAGGAACCGAGTGGAATCATCGAAGTTGTTAAGGAAAGATCTCTAGATTCAAGTTTACGAATATAGCGGAGCATTTTCGTTTCAGTATGAAATGATTGAAATACGGGATGAGTTAGATAAGAAGTACTTCTTTTGAAGGAATCGGAAATATTTCCCGAATTTGAAAAAAGTTTTTCTATATCCGACTGCTTTACTTGGAAAATCTTAAATAGATCTTCGATGTCCTCAAAATTCACAGTTTCATCTAACGCGATCCCGATTCTTCCGTCCTCGTATTCCCTTAGGTTGATCCTTTCGGAACGAGCCCTATTCAAAATATCTTTTGCTTTTGAGCCTGCCTGAATCGTAATCGTATCAAAGAAGAAATCGTTTGAAACTGTAAAACCCGAAGACTTTAATGCGTCTGCAAGGATTGAAGCAAATTTATGAATTCGAGTCGCAATATCTTTGAGTCCTTCCGGCCCGTGATAAACCGCATACATAGAAGAGATCACCGCAAGTAAAACCTGGGCCGTGCAGATATTGCTCGTAGCCTTATCTCTTCGGATATGTTGTTCTCTGGTTTGAAGAGAAAGTCTGAGTCCTGGATTTCCTTGGGAATCTTTGGAAACTCCAATTAATCTTCCTGGCATACTCCGTTTAAATTCGTCCTTGGTCGCAAAGTAACCTGCGTGAGGACCGCCGAATCCCAAAGGAAGACCAAATCTTTGAGAGGAACCGACGGCGATATCGGCTCCCATTTCTCCGGGAGATTTAAGAAGGGTAAGAGCTAAAAGATCGGCGGCAACGGCGGAAATTGCTCCAACGTTATGCGCTCTTTGAATAAAAGAAGTATAATCAATTATTCTTCCGTCGGTCGCGGGATATTGAAGAAGAACCCCAAAGAAATCCTCATTCAGTTCAAGTATTTCGTGGTTTCCGATTTCAACCTCGATTCCAAGCGGATTGGCTCTTGTAACGACTACGTCTATGGTTTGAGGATGACAGAGTTCCGACACGAAGAATTTTTTAGCGGTTTCGTTCTTGCGGACGGAATAAGAGAGAAACATCGCTTCTGCTGCCGCGGTTCCTTCGTCTAAAAGGGAAGCATTTGAAATCTCAAGCCCGGTCAGATCGATAATCATCGTCTGAAAATTTAAAAGCGCCTCAAGACGACCTTGGGAAATCTCTGCTTGATAAGGAGTATACGCAGTATACCAACCCGGATTTTCCAGAATGTTCCTTTGAATTACGCTGGGAATAATACAGGCATTATAACCCGCTCCGATGTAAGAACGAAAAACTTGATTTTGAGAAGCGATATTTTTCAAATCCTGAAGGATCTTGTGTTCAGTGGAAGCCTTTGGTAGATCCAGTTCTTTTTTAAGACGAATTCCTGCAGGGACCGCTTTATCGACTAACTCCTCCAGAGAAGAAAGTCCCAATTTTTTCAACATCTTATTGATTTGCTGTAAATCCGGCCCGATATGTCTTCTTGGAAAAGTATCCAAGGGATCCGTACTTACCCTTTCAAGATTCGTTATGTTTTGATTCTGGAGCGTGGAATTCATGTTCATCTGTTTCTATCCGTATATTAGACTTTGATGTTATTCGAGTTTGGCGACGAGCGCTCTGTATTTTTCTGGACTCAAAAGTTTCTCCAATTCGGAGGTGGAGAAACCTTTTACCTTAATCATCCAAGAATCAAATGGTTTTGCGTTTACGTCGCCTGGGTTTTTAGAAAGAGCCGAATTAGATTCGATTACTTCTCCGCTGACAGGCGCATATAAATCTTCCGCCGCTTTTACCGATTCGATTGTGCCAAAGGTTTCAAACTGTTTAACGGCCTTTCCTGGTTTTGGAAGATCCACAAAGACAATATCACCGAGAGCGGATTGAGCAAAGTCTGAAATTCCGATAAGGGCCGTGTCTCCTTCTACTTTTACCCATTCGTGTTTTTCCGAGAAGAAATAACCTTCGGGTGCTTGTGTTTCTGCCATGATTCGTTTTTCCTGATTTAATTTTTTCTGATACTGCCCGGAATAAAAGGCTTTGTTGTTATGATAGCTTGTTTGGGTTGCTCGCGGATTTCAATCTGAATCGGTTCGCCATCTTTGATTTTTTCGGTTCGAATGGAAGCCAAACCAATTCCTTTTTTTAAAGAAGGAGAGAATGTACCGGACGTGGTTTTACCAATTTCATTTCCTTGAGAATCTAAAACTCTGAAGTTTTCTCTTGGAACACCCGCTTCCGTTAATGCGAACGCTACAATTTTAAATTTAGTTCCGTTTTTCTTTTGGGAAAGAATTTTCCCGGAAGAGAAATAAGAATTTTCTTTTTCCTTCACAATCCAACCGATTCCCGATTCGATCGGAGTCCATTGGTTGTTGAGCTCATGTCCGTAAAGAGGATATTTTGCTTCGATTCTCAGAGTATCTCTTGCGCCGAGCCCACACGGAAGGAGTCCCTGAGGTTTCCCGAATTCTAAAAGTCCATTCCAAAGTTTTAAACCGAAAGGAACGGAAGAATAAATTTCAAATCCGTCTTCACCGGTGTATCCTGTTCTGGAGACGATGATTTCTTCTCCTTGATGGTTTAGAAGAGCGAAATGATAGTATTTAATTGAATCCAATTTTCTATCTAAGAATTTAGATAAGATCTCATTTGCTTTCGGACCTTGCAGAGCGATCTGGTGCCAGTTTGGACTTTGGTCATTCACTTTGACACCGGATGTGGGTAGATATTTGAGTAAGTGCGCAGCCACTGTTTCGTAGTTGGAAGCGTTGGAACAGATCATATATTTTTCAGTGGAGAATTTATAGATCGTCACGTCGTCTACAAGTCCTCCGTTTTCGTTCAAGATAGCGTTGTATTGAACCTGAAAATCGGAAAGAGAAGCGATTGAATTACAAGTGACCGATTCCAAGAAATCAAGAACTACTTTCGGTTCACCCGTGATAAAAATTTCTCCCATGTGAGAAACGTCGAAAAGTCCTGCCGCCTCTCTGGTTGCGTTATGCTCTGCGATAATTCCGGAATATTGAACCGGCATATCCCAACCCCCGAAAGGAATCATTTTGGCGCCTAGGGCGCGGTGAGTTTCATAAAGTGGTGTTCTCTTAACTTGGGACATAAAGCTTTCCGAGTACCAATTTTTACGGCTTTTGTACCCGGACAAATGGATTTTTTGGGAAAATTTTGATTCTAACCCGAAAATGCCTTTCTCTTGAAGGCCCTGAATTTTTTATCGAGTAAATTATTGACATCTTCTTTTTAAACTTTAGACAAAATCGAGACCGATTTTAATTACGAATCTCGTTTTATGATCGTTTCCGTTTTTCATGCGGTTTTAAAAAAAATAGATTCAATTTTTTTGATGTTCTCAGCCAATTGCGTTCGATTTTTATACTTTATTTCGCAATCGTTCTCTCCATACATCCAAGACTATTATAACCCGTCTCGTTTTTATTTAGAGTGTCCCTTAAATAAGCTTTGGGACAAACTCTAAATACAGTCATTGAATTCCCCAGTATGTGATTTTATGTTCCTATTTAAGTGTTTCTAGGTATTTACCAAGTTTGCCAATGTGTTGAATACCACCTTCAATTGCACCATATTTGTTGTTAACTCTTTCAAGTTCTTCTTTGCTCGGGAAAATCTGTTCCATTGTTAGGTTTGTACCTTCACCAACTTCTTCGAATATAATTTTCGATTGAAAATCTACATCCTCAGCACCTTCACCATCACCAAGATGTTTATAGTAAATGTAATGAGGTTTTTTAATGTCTATAAATTGAATTCTGTTTTTATAGTCGTGTCCGTCAGGACCATGCATGATGAAGTCCCAAATTCCACCATTTGAAAAATCCATACTTTTAATCGTCAATGTAAAGCCATCTGGTCCCCACCACTGCGAAAGATGCTCTTGAGATGACCATATCTCAAAGAGAAGATCGATTGATACATCAAAGTATCTCTTATAAGTGACTTTGTTACCTTTGATGATTGTCTCAACGTTATTTTTTATCACGGGATTTCTCCTTTTTTATTTTTAAAACATATTTATCCAAATTATCTAAGCGTTTATTCCATAGATTTTTAATATCTAATAGCCAGTTTTCCATTTCATTCATCCCCGAGTCGTTAAGGCTGTAGATACGTTTTTGGGCCTCTTTCTTCATGTGAAGAACTTTCGCCTCTTTTAATACTTTTAAGTGTTGTGAAATAGCGGGTGGACTCATTTTAAAATTTTGGCTTATCTCGGTCGAGGTAAGTTCTCCGTTCTTAGCCACCAATTTCACAATTTCTCTTCTCGTATCGTCTGACAAAGCTGCAAAAGCATTCATGTAACCATATTAAAGTATTTGTTTAATTAAGTCAATTCTTAAATATAAATTTAAAAGTATGGAACTAACAATTTCGGAGAGTGTAAAATTCCAGACTGAGGAGTAAATATGGCAACCGATTTCCAATGATGTATTCATAAGAAAATGAAGGTTTTACAATCATGCCAAACAATCCTGTAATGTCTCGAAAACATGTGGGTATTTTGGAATATCAAGAGAAACCTTTTACCAATTGAAAAAAGCTTTTGAGAAATATAGAGAAGAAGGATTACTACTTGGACGTATAAAAAGAATTCTGTAATAAATTTATTTCAAAAGTTAGAATGTTAGATCTTCTTCAAAAAAGCAAATGATTTCGAATTTGGCGCAATTTTGTGAGGACTTCTATATCTTTGCAAAAATCACCTGTTAATTTTTGGTACCATTTTGACGCGTCCGAGTAGTAATTGATAAAAAGCCGGGTTTTCGCCTTGGTTCATGTTTATAGGAAGAGCAAGGACATAGAAGAAAAATATTATATTTATGTAAAGCTATCATTTTAGCCCGCAAGATATCTCGTAGTATTTGGAACGATATCCTGCAATCAAAATTATAGCAACCACTGCATACTATGTTTTAAAGTGAAACGGGATAAATAAACTCCTAGGAGAATCAAAGAAAATGATCAATCTCTACATCGTTTATCCGATATGGAAATATATTATAATTTTCAACGATTTTCTTAAAACTTTCTGCTTTTATTATGGAAATCTCATTTATTTGAAAAATTTTTTCTCTTGAAGCCGTTTGAATTCAAGGCATTTTGAATTATAGCGACGAAATATGAATCATTCAGGAAATAGGATATGAGTTTAAAAAATTACAACGGAAGCTGTCATTGTGGTAGGATTCGCTACGAATTGGTTCTTGATCTTTCCCAGGGAACTAGCAAATGCAATTGTTCTTTTTGTTCCAAAGTAAGAAACTGGAGTTCTATGGTAAAACCGGAAGCATTACGTTTACTTTCCGGCGAAAACGAACTTCAAACTTATCAATTTGGAACAAAAAGTGCGATTCATAAATTTTGTAAAAACTGCGGAGTAAGAATGTTTACCGAAGGTTATCTTGAAGAACTAGGTGGAGCGTTTATCAGCGTAAGTTTAGCTACATTAGATAATATAAACCTTGAAGAATTGGTTGCGGCACCTCTTCGGTACGCGGACGGACTTCATAATAACTGGCGGAAACAACCTGCTGAAATACGCCACCTCTGATAGATATATACATCAAATCGAACGAAAAAGGTGAAATCCTATCTTGTCTTTGGAATAAAATCTCCGAGACTGGGAAAGATTCAACGTCGGGTTGATTTTGGTTTGTACGATTCTTTGGATGTAAATTGGGTATGTGGGATTATGATCGATCTAAATAATCCTAAAATGCCAATTAGAACCCTTAAGGTTCGTATTAAAAAACATTTCTCTCCTACTAGAGTTATCTCAAAAATTCTCTATCTTAATTTGGGTTTGGTGTAAGAAACCCATTTTTTAAAAGTTAACCTCTTCCGCAAAATAATAAAATTAAATGTGGGAACTACTATATTTTTAACCTTTAGAAACCAGAAGATAACCGAGTTCTATCTTCGTAAATATAGGAACTTTTACTTTTAGAAAGATTTTTCTAATTTTTTTATGCCGAACTCGCGTTATCTTATTCTAAAATACTGTCGTATAACATCGTAGAATGTTTTTGAAACAACTTTAGTAACATAAATTGATTTTTAAAAAATGCTTCCCGCAATTTGAAAATGAAAAAAAATCCGCTTAAGATGAATACAAAAATCAAAGCTATCTATTCTTTAAAAATATTATTCGTTCTAATTCTTTACTTTGGGGCAAATTCCTGTTCAAATGCGCCGGTTATCAACAAACCCTTGGATAAAAGTTTGGACCTACAGGGCCACCGAGGTGCGAGAGGTTTAAGGCCTGAAAATACTTGGCCTGCTTTTGAAGAAGCGATTCGATATGGAATGACCACCTTGGAATTGGATACGGTTCTGACCAAAGATAAGAAAATCGTTATTCATCACGATTTGGATACGAATCCTACGATTTGCCAAAAAAAGGACGGAGCACCGATCGTTCCTATTTCTCTGTACGACTTAACGTTTGCTGAGCTGAAAGAGTTGGATTGCGGAACGAAAAAGAATCCGAAATATCCCGAACAAATTTCTGTTCCCGGGACCGAATTGATTACGATCGAAGAATTTTTCGTTCTTGTTGCAAATATCGAAAGTAAAATTCCGAACCGGCCAAAATTAAAATTCAATATTGAAGTAAAATTTCCGGACGAAGATCAAGAGACGTTTTCCATTGAAAAAGTAAAGGATCACGTAAACTTATTGGTCCAAGTTGTAGAAAAAGCGAAAGTTGCAGATCGAACCACGATCCAATCTTTTTACATACAAGCACTCCCTCTCGTAAAAGAAAAAAATCCGAAAATTAAGACAAGTTCTCTTTTTTCTCTTACTTATTTTCAAGGAATAATGATGAAATTGGGGTTCGGAAATGGAACACGCCAAGACGTTCTTAAAAAGACACTGGAAGTAAAAGCAGACATTATTTCTCCCTATTTTTTATATGTAACTAAAGAGTTTGTAGAGGAAGCTCATTCCCATAAAATATCGGTGATTCCTTGGACAGTCAATGATCCGGAAGATATGAGAAAATTGATGGATGCGGGAGTTGACGGAATGATCAGCGATTATCCGGATCGTTTGGCTAAAGTGATTAAAAATTGATTATATTACAAAAATTTGAATTATTGTTTCAAATCTTCAGAAACCGTCTGGAAATAATTTTAAATATTACATAAAACCTTTTGACGAATAAAAAGTTTCTGAAGGATTCCTATAGATCCGTACCTCAACGTACCCGTTTTTTCCATGGTCGGCCGACATAACTGTGACACGTCGTTCGATTTGAGAAAAATCTCTAAGTTCTGCGTAAACAACAGATACTGATTCGAAACATTTTGAACGATTCTCGTTTTTTAAAATAAAATCTTCACTTTCGGTCTTAGTTTTTTAAACTTTGCTAGATTTTCTTCCGGAATTTTTAAAGGTATTTCCGTTTCCTACAGCTTTTCAATTCCACGAGAGGAATCCGATTTCCGTCTAACCAAAGTGTTTTGATCTTCGCAAGATTCAGCAGGGAGGTTCATTTAGCACGTTTCAATATCTGTAGGAAATCTTTTTTTTGTTCCTTTTCAAGAAACATCTCCATACGACTCAAGACATGATCGATGATGATTTGTTGTGCGTCGTCGTCACCAACGAGCGTTTTCATTTTTCTGATGGATGTGCAAACTTCATCTAGACTTTTCTTGTTGATTGTGTACGAATTGTCTAATTCCGAAATGATCTCTTTAAGCAGTTCTCTGTTTTGGGGTTTTGCAACCTTTAGCTTTTCCAGTTGGTTTTTGTAAGTTGCTAATTTTCTTTGAAAAACGACTTTTGGTTTTGGCAATCCTGTTGCCGCCTGGAGTCGTTGGTCATAACCTTTTTCTTCGCTTCCGGTCAAGCCGATCAAAATCGATTCGCAAGCGGTGCATAACTTGGTTAAAACAATTATTTTGTCTTCTTTTGAGATTTTATCCAATAATTTTTCACCAATGTCCACAATTTCATGAAACTCGCTCGTACTGAGAAAATCGCCTATGGAATACATCTCGGCATTTGGAGACGCACTTTTTCCGTTTTTTTGTGAGAGGTTAATCTTCACGTATCCCTTCTTCAACTTCTCACTCAAAAGCTGAACTGCTTGTATATTCTGAAAGAGAAATGAATCGAATACCTTTAGGGCTAATTTTCTGAATTTCCGAAACTATACTTTCATGTATTATATAATAGTCACAACCATAGGACATCTTGAATATAGCGCGTCTTTCAAATGGAATTTTTTTTAAAATCGTTTTATCTAATACAATGGAATCAACTTCGAATATCTGTCCGCTTGGGTGAATTGTCAAAGCAGACTTTTTTTCATCAAGGCATTGAATTGTCGCTACATGAAGAACATAGTAGTTTGAGAAAGTTTCTTGTTGTGTATCGATAGTAGCAGGAATAAAATTGATATTGCAAACTGGAAGCTGGTCAATTATTTTTTTTATTCTTTGGGAGACGACAGGCTCAGGCAAACTATGATGATCAACTAAAGTATATTTTTTAGGAATCGGAGCTCCCAGCTTTAGCTTTAACTTAAAGTCAGAGGGTGCGATGAAATTTTTCCCTTTAAATCTATAAAAAAAACTTATGCCATCGTAGTACGATAAGAGAGGGTGTGAATCATTGTTTTCACGTTCTATAACAAAATAATTCATTTCTGATTCAGGGATATCTTCAGGAGAATAGTTTTCATCTTCAATTTCAAAAAAGTACTTTTTAAATAGTGCTTTGTATACGGTTGAGTTTTTGATGTCCTTAAAGTCATCATGATTGAACAAGTGATAAGATTTTCTTTCTTCCAGAAATGTCTTTAGCCATGCAACAGCTTTCTCTGGATCATTTAATTTACTATATAGCGTAGCTATCCCGTAAGTTGGAAATGTCTTAAATGAAGGGAACAAGGTGATCATTTTTCCATACATCGACATTGCTTCAGCATAATCTTTTTCATGGTTTAATAAAATAGTATAATGATCATAGGATGAGTAATTCATCGGATTGGCATCTATTGCCATCAAATAATGTTCTCTAGCTTTTTGAAACTCTCCCAATTCATAAAAGTAACGACCAGTCAGAGTTTCCAGTTCTGCTTTTTGAGAGTTCGATTGAATAAGCGGTTTAGCTTGCTCACATAATTTGGCTACTGAAGCCAAATCCTTTGATCCCAGAAGCCTGTAAATAAGGCCGTGATAGGTTTTCCAATCTTCCACATAACCTTTCTTTAATTTTTCACTGAGTAGTTTCTTTGCCTCTTTCAGGCATTTCTCTTCGCTGTCAAAGTCCTTCGTTTGTGTTTGTCCGCTCGTTCCGGTTTTACCGTAGGTTACTGTGAACGAAGTTCCGGAAACTTCTATGTTCCAGAATTTATCGGACTTGTCGTCTTGATACGTTAAGTAGTATGTCATGTTTTATCCTATAGATTTATTGAGTAGAGTAGTGTTTTTAAAACTCAAGGTTTGTAACTTTAGCTCGTGTGTCGTAGGTTGATGTTGAGATAGACTTCTTCGAAGAAATCTATGTCCAAAATTCTCTAAGCGAAAATGCGGATCAGAATTTATCCGAAGATTCGTCTTTGAAGAAGAATTGGTGTTTCACGCTGTGATTCCTATTGATTTTGTTCGATTGATTTTAAAAATTTCGTATGTAATCGCTTGAGCCGTTTTCGTTTCTATTTATAAATTACAAATTTTGCATGAAAAACGCGTGAACTCATTCAGCGACTGTGATCTCTTTCAACGCTTTCTTAAAATTGTCTTTTGTGGCTAACGTATATTCCGAAACCGTTTTATTCTTTTGAGATACGGTGATCTTATCGACGGATCCGGAATTCGTAAGAAGTTCTTTGGCCGCGGTTTCGTTCATATAAAAGTAAAGAACGATGGCGCCGGAAGAGACATCGTATTTATAATAACTTCCGTTCAAACTCTTCTTTCCGGCTTTGAAGGAAATCTGTGAAAATTCTTCCCCTCCCGAGTAAACGTAATTATTCATCCAAAATTCCACGTTGTAAGCGATGTAGGAGTTGTTCGGAGTTATGACCTTCGTGAATACGAGGAAGTGATTGTATCCATCTTTATCCTTTACGGTGATATCAATGTTTTTTGTGGAATGAGTTTTCTTTTCGTCTTCTTGTGCGGACATTTCGAAAGTCGTAAAAAGAACCGCGAGAAGAAGGAAGGAAATCAATGTCGCCGAAAATTTCTTGAGGGAGCCATGGAAGAAACGTTTCATCTTGTACATCCTTTTGAGTTTTGATTCTAACAATTTTACCAATCGTTAATGCGAAGAGGGTAGAAGTTTGCGCTTATCGAAATTATACTGAAACTCCAAAGAATATCTTGCCACGTTATAGAATGGACTTGTTTTTACTTTGAAATACGTGCCTGATTTTAGGGATGTGATACAAATGGGAATTTTTCCTTGCTTTTGGTTCAGAACAGGCACGAGAAGATGAGAGAGATCGAGCGAAAAAAATCAAAGCGATTCGCAAATCTTAAAATTTAAAATTCGAGATAAGCAATTTCGAAAAATTTCGAAATCGGCAACGCGACATTCTGAATTTTTTAAAAATTGAATTCGTTTTAATTCAGGATTGAGTTTTCGGCTTTAATGAAAAACAAAACCAGATTATCAAGCAATATACGGTCATGATAAGCGGGCTGAACCACCACGGAAACCAGGCAAAATAAGACGAGTCGGCGGTGTACATATAATACAGATGACCGGGAATGCTGGCGGTTACATAATAGGTTATCAACCAATAACCTATTTTACGACCGGTGCTTTTATCAAAGCCGTAGGTTTTAAAGAAGACTTTGTATTCCCAGATGAGCGCAATAGAACTGTATAACATTACGACGAATAGACCAAAATCAACGAGCGGCGACATGAACAGACCCGGGTCTAATTTTCCGTTTCGTAAGTAGGTGGACAAGTTTATTAAATGAACCATAAAGCCCATTGTGAATAGAATTGGTAGGGATCTTTCTGCGTGCAACTTTAGCATTGTCTTTTACCTTATGTTGATTATATAGATTTATTTTTATAAATCTTGTTTCTTTTTATATCTCTTTGAAATTTTGAAAGCGTTATAAGTAATGACTCAATCAGGATTTTCAATTAAAAGGTCTGTCGCTGGTTCTTGGATTATCCCAATCTACGAATTTTATGTCCGACTCCGTAATAAAGTGATCAAACTTCTTTTAAGATCGCTTTCACCTTTTGTTTTTTGTAATTCATGAGAATTTTCTAATGAGAGTTATTTTTGGGGAGAAGAAAAATCGAATGATATTATTGTATAAACGTGAGTTCGGCGTAAGAACGCCATGATTCATTTTTCTGTAGGAAGTTGGAATTTGAACTTTGTAAATTGATTCTTAAAATGCGGGGAAATTACTACAAATCATGATTTTACGAACAAATTCTAAAATTGTAGGAATTCTCGCTTTTAGAAAATTCTTTCTCATTTTCTTACACTGAACTCATGTTTTTTAAGATACGTCCTTATTGTTTTAATAATACACCTTGCACCATGGCATGGCATTTTTAATGTCTTCAGTCCTATCAACCGAACCATCAGACAGATCAATACTTTTTAATGATTCTAATTTATAAAGCGGCTCAAGGCTTTGAAGAGAAAAATCACGAAGCTCGAGTTCCTCCAATTTTGTTAATGCTGACAATGGCTCGATCGATATTTTTTCACGGGTCGTTGAGCGGATATTCATAAGGCTTAATCTTACTAACGATTTGAGTGCATGTAACGCGTGAAACGACTTTACTCGAATTTGTTCTTCTTCACCCTTGACATAGATTAGTAGGTCGTCCAATTTGGTTAGGCTTTCCAACCAGGAAAGATCTAATTCAATACTTTTCGTGAAAATGATCGTAAGTTTTTCCAAATTAACGAGTTTACCGATAGGTGAGAAATCCAAAATATTTGTACTTTGTATGCGCAGATCTTTTAGTTTCTTTAAGTTTATTAAGGGAGAAATGTCATTTATATTTGGGACAAAAAGACTCAACGTCTTGAGAAGTTTCATGGAACGCAAGGGTTCAAGCGTTTTGATATAGGTATCCGTATTATCACCAAGACTTTTCAATGCCAAAGCTTCCGCAGCCGGTTCTTCTTTCCTATAGCAGCTATCAGTGAGAAATTTTTTCCATTCGCTATCGAGACTATCCCACCATACTTGATAATCTGTGGCCTTTGCTCCGGATAATATTTCTTTCATTGCCATTTGCATACTTAAACATTCAGCAAGTTTTTTCAAAAATACACTACCCGCATTACAAGATTGAGGGTTACAGATCATTTCGCCATCAGACTCAAGATAGTAAATCGTCGGTTCGCCCAAGGAGTTTTTTTTATTGGGATGATAAATCCAGAAATTACCGCTCATACCGTCAGCAATCGGAGCATGAAGAAGTTTTTTCGCTTTTATGAATTCAAAAATGTGAGAATCTCCCATTTCCTCTTCGCCAAGATCTTCAAACCAAATATCTTGAACTTCTTGATCAAAACGACCATGTTCACCGAGCACACATTGATAGTCGGAAAGTTCGATAGTCTTGTGCTTTTTCAGAATATCTTGATAGGACCGAGGATATTCGGCGGGGATTTGTTTCAATGGAGATGTGCATAACATTCTATATTTTGGAAACGTCACCTCTAAAGCTTCCTCGCTACAACTCACATTCACGACCTTTTTCAGAATGGCTTCCAATAGCTTTTTAAAACGTGGATTGTCCCCCAAATAACTAAAATGTTCGATCAGAGCCTTGTGCAAATCTTTGGCATCTACAATAGCTTGCCATTCTTTGAGGTAATCAATCTTGGGTTCCTGACTTTTCATTATTGTATCAGTGGTAGAGGATTTCGTATTAGCAAAATTACTTCCTTCCACATAACCTTTCTTTAATTTTTCACTGAGTAGTTTCTTTGCCTCTTTCAGGCATTTCTCTTCGCTGTCAAAGTCCTTCGTTTGTGTTTGCCCGTTTGTTCCGGTTTTGCCGTAAGCTACAGTAAATGATTTTCCCGAAACTTCAATGTTCCAGAATTTATCGGATTTGTCGTCTTGATACGTTAGTTGGTGTTTCATGTTTTTGTTTTTAAGATTCTTTCTTCTTCAACAACGCCGATATCTTCGCTTTGTCTTTATCGAAGAGTTGATTGAACATTTTTTTGGAACGTGGCTTTCCGACGCTATCTCGTTGATATTGACTGAGAAATAGGTTTGATTTTTGGATGGAACGGTTTTTTTCATAGAATCCTTTATGGAATATACGTGAAATAAAAAAGCCGAACTTTACAATCCGGCTTTTTAGCGCATTCTTGAAAAAAATAATTTTTTATATTTCTTTCAGAGCCGTTACAATTTCCTGAGTCGCTTTTTTGCCATCTTGGAAATACATCAAAGTATTGTCCTGGATAAAGAGAGGATTTGGAACTCCGGCAAATCCCGGGCTTAGACTTCGTTTAATAACGATGACCGTTTTTGCTTTATCCACGTCCAAAATCGGCATTCCCGCGATTGGGCTGCTCGGATCCGTTTTAGCAAGAGGGTTTACCACGTCGTTTGCGCCGTTGACGATTACAACATCGACTTGTTCGAAAGAAGGATTGATTTCGTCCATTTCTTTCATCTTGTCGTAAG
This sequence comes from Leptospira mayottensis 200901116, assembly GCF_000306675.2. NCBI lineage: Bacteria > Pseudomonadati > Spirochaetota > Leptospiria > Leptospirales > Leptospiraceae > Leptospira > Leptospira mayottensis. The sequence continues at coordinate 3,462,085 of NZ_CP024871.1, read as the reverse complement.
GGATGTCGGCTTCCGCTAAAAGAACGTTCATGTGACCGGGCATTCTTCCCGCAACGGGATGGATCGCAAATTCAACATCGATTCCTTTATCCGTTAGAATATTATAAAGATCTCTTACAGCATGTTGAGCCTGCGCAACCGCCATTCCGTAGCCGGGAACGATTACAATTCTCTGAGCCATATCCAAAAGCATCGCAACTTCTTCTGCGGAAGTGCTTTTGGTTTTTCCGGCGTAGATATCCTCTCCACCTTTGGAAGTGTCGACCGCCGCACCAAGCCCGCCGAAAAGAACGTTCGGAAGAGAGCGATTCATTGCCTTACACATAATCTGTGTTAGGATAATTCCGGAAGCTCCCACGAGAGAACCCGCGATGATAAGAACGTTGTTGCCGAGGACAAATCCGGTGGCGGAGGCTGCAATTCCCGAATAAGAGTTCAAAAGTGCGATGACGACTGGCATATCCGCTCCACCGATCGGCATTACGAGTAAAATTCCTAGAATAGAACCTACTACGACTACATACCAATACCATTCTATCTTTTCAGGTTGAGTTACAACGAAGTAGCTGAGGGCGATAGAACCGAGAAAGAAAAGAACTTTTACAAGTTGATCACCCGGATAACGAACCGCCTTTTCGGAAAGAATTCCCTGGAGTTTTCCATAAGCTACAAAACTTCCAGTAAGAGTCACGGCTCCGATAATTCCAGATGCGGCGGTGGAAATCGTAAACTGATACGATTTTAAAACTGCGAGGTTGGTTTCTTGATGAAGAACTTCCATCACTGCGGCGCCTGCAACGAGGAAAGAAGCAAGTCCCCCGAATCCGTTCAAAGCCGCGACAAGTTGAGGCATCGCGGTCATTTCCACTTTCACGGAGAGATAAACTCCAATTGCGGTTCCGACGATGAATCCCGCTAGAATGTACTCATATGCAAGACCTTTTTCAACAAGGGCCGCCGCTATCGCAAAGAACATTCCTACGGCGCCTGTAAAGTTTCCTTTGACTGCGGTCTTTGGGTGAGAAAGAAGCTTTAATCCTACGATAAAAAGGACCGAGGATAGAAGATAAACTAAATTGATGATCGACTTTTCCATATTCTTATTTTTCTTTCTTCTTGAACATTCCTAACATTCTATGAGTCACTAAGAACCCGCCTACAACATTGATCGTTGCGGCGACCATCGCGATAAATCCGATGATATTGATCAACGGTCCATTCACGGAATGAAGAGAGAGAATCGCTCCAATGATCGTGATTCCGGAAATAGCGTTGGAACCTGACATCAAAGGAGTATGTAAAAGAGGAGGAATTCTTGTGATCACTTCGAAGCCGACAAATACGGCCAGTAAGAAGATCGTCAGGTAACCTACGAACTGTTCCATTTTAACTTTTCCTAAACAGAGATTCCTTCCTTTGGAGAGTTAGGAAGGTCGGGTTAACAAATATCAACCGATGAAATCACTTTTCAGAAACTCCGGTCTCCTGAAAACCTTTTTTTCTCAAGAGACAAGCATCACACCTTCCACACGCTTTCTTGTTCTTTGGGTCATAACAGGAGAATGTAAGATGAAAGGGCACTTGTAGTCGATTTCCCAGAAGAACGATTTCTTTTTTAGAAAGATTTTGAAGAGGAGTCACGATTTTGATCGAGGAACCTTGACTTCCTTTTTTGGTTCCGAGCTGAATTGCCATTTCGTACATTTTGATAAACTCCGGTCTGCAATCCGGATAACCGGAATAGTCCATTGCGTTCACTCCGATGTAGATAGAGCTTGAACCGGTGCCTTCTGCGAGACAAACCGCAAAGGAAAGAAATAGAATATTTCGCCCGGGAACATAGGTGTTCGGAATCTTTTCTTTTCCTAAGGAATTTTTGGGAACTTTAAGCGATTTCTGAGTCAGTGACGAACCTAAAAATAATTCCGGTTTTAACTTTTGAATTGTGTGAGATATTCCTAATTGACGGGTTATTTTTTTTGCATAAGACAATTCGATTTTATGTCTTTGTCCGTAGTCAAAGGAAAGGGCTTGGATTTTTTTTCCGTCTGCAATGGCTTGGTAGAGACAAGTGGTCGAGTCTAATCCTCCGGATAAAAGTACGACGGCCTTATCATTTGCAGATTTCGAACTTGGATCGGAATGTTTTCGGCTCGAATTTTTATTTTTCCTAGAATTCAAAAACGATCCTCTTAAACAGATCCTTTCGGACCTTCATAAATACAAGCACTTGTGCAAGTTTCATTCAAAGTGATTTTATAAAGCAAAGGTAATAAAGGTTTAAGGTGCTTCCAAAGCCAGATGGCTGTGTTTTCGGAAGTTGGATTTTCAAGACCAGGAACTTCATTCAGATAATAATGATCCAGATGATCTTCAATCAAAGGTTTCACGATTCTACTGACTTCCGCGTAATCAATCAGCCAGCCAGTATTTGAGTCGATTCTTCCCTTTAAATGAAGTTTAAATCGAAAGCTATGACCGTGTAGTCGTTTGCATTTATGACCGTCGGGTACGTTCGGAAGAAGATGGGCGGCATCGAAGCGGAATTCTTTAGTGAGTTCGATTTCTTCCATGAGGTCTGCCCGGTTTTATAAATTCGGAAGATCTAAAAGTGGACCGGGATCAGGTTGAAAAGATTAAAAAAAGCCGATTTATTTCACCAGCTCTTTCAAAATCTCCTGTCTTTTTTGATCTTTCTGATGTTCGTTCAAAACTAACCATTCTCTTTTGATTTGTTTAGAACTTACACCCTTAAGTTCTGCGTATTTGTTAAGAAGTTTTGCAGTTTTCTGATTCATATCGACCAAAAAAATGAAAAGGAAATCTCTGTCAAGCAACTCCAATAAGAAACGTTTCCTTCACTTCCGATAATTCTTTTTCAAGACGATCACTTTCTCTTGAAGTGCATCTTTAAATGGTCCATCATCCGTCAGATACTTTTTCTTCCAGTTGCTCAAGCATGTTTACCGAGACTCCCAAGTCTTTGGATATCTGAGTTATTGACTTTTTTGTTTTTATCAATAACTCAAACAGCGTTTTTCTTGAAGTCTTCATCATATGTCTTTTTCGAGACATGCTTTTTTCGCCTTTTGTTGATGCACGGCTCATGTCCACCAATTCGGGGAGTTTATCTTGAAAGCGTAGAAACTCCTAATTTTTTGAATTCTACAGAAGAATTCTTTTTTTCGAGTTCGGATTTGTTTACAGAAAAACACCTTTTCCTGGCACAATTGAAGATCAAAAATCGTAAGCGAATTGGATACCTTGAAAAAAAGGATTTTTACTATGATTCTAAAACAAATAGCTGCCATATCACTTTTTTTGTTCTTTTTCTTCGTAAACTGTCAGAAAGAAAAAGAGGACGAACATTTACCCATCTTCAGTTTAGCTAATTCTTCAACGCCAAATAGCCCTACTACGAGTACACAAACTCCCGGTTCCAATTCCGGAAATGCAGGCGGGGGGCTTCCGGTGGCAAATCCGGATCCGGAAACTCCGACGGCAGCCTGCACAACGAACGTGCGTCAATGGACTCAAAATGAATTACCCGGAACGGGAGTGAATCAAACTTTCACTGGTCTCGGTAACGGAATCGCCGTTGCCAGTGGCGGATGGGATACTTGGAACGGGGACGTCCTAACAAAAGTTACTCGCTTCTATAATATCGCAAATGGAGCGATATGGGCCGGTCCTGACCTGAATATAGAGAAAGAAGACGCGGCGGCGGTTCCTATCTCTGCTTCTAGAGTTCTGATAACCGGAGGATTCGATTTTACATCCAATGAATCGAATGTCGCTGAAATTATCGATACCGCCGCAAATCCGGTTTTTGATCCAAACACAGGACAGATCATCAACGACCCGAGACACCTGAATACAAACCCAATGAACACCGCGCGTGCTGCACACACATTGACTGTGCTTGCAGACGGTAGGGTGCTTGCGGTTGGAGGGACGTTTATAAGCGGGGTCGACGCAAAAGCCGAAATCTATAATCCTGCAACCGGACAATGGACTGAAACAGGTCCGCCTCTCTCGGGAAGAGTTTATCATACTGCCACTCTTCTGAACGATGGAAGGGTAATGATTGTCGGTGGAATGGATCCTAACGAAACAGGAATCAGTGCCACACTCCTTTACAATCCGCAGACGAATCAGTGGGTGAACGGTCCGGGCTTAAATGAAGGCCGCGAGTCTCATACTGCGACATTACTGCAAGACGGTCGTCTGCTCGTTGCAGGGGGAGGGGCCAGTGATTGGGTCGGAGGAACATGGGTTAGTAGATATAGAAATACACTGGAGATCTTTGATCCCAATACAAATCAATGGACAGTATTTACAATGCCGGGACGTCGGACGGAGCATGGTGCCTTTCTGGAAGTGGATGGTTCTGTCGTGATGGTCGGTGGCAGCGGCTGGGCAGTTCCTCCCACGCTCCGCTATGCACCGAACACGGATACTTGGTGCCACTTGCCCGATGCGCCTCCCTTTTTTGGAACCTTATCTCGCCGGATGCTTCTTTTCCCTACAGGAGGAGCGGGTTTCGTCAATGGAGATTCTAACATATCTCTAAGATGAGAATTTTTACCGGAAAAACTCAATGTTTCATGCGATAAAAGTTTCCTCTCCGGGGTAATGTTTTGTAAAAAACACCCCGGGGATCCCTCTCCAACTCTTTTTAGGAATCAGTGAAGGAGTCAGATGACTGTGTAGCGTCCTAGAAAAAGTTGTCAGGAAGAGGTAGTAAAAAATCCTAAATGCTGATGAAGCCGAACACTGTTGTAAAGAAAGACTACTTGATTGATAGGGTATCGAACTTCCTTAAAATTATCGAAAGTATTGTATGATAATCCGAATTTAAGAGTTTTATTAATTCTTTCCGTTACGGAATTTTCATAACAATAGAGTTGTTGAAAATTCCATGATTCAGATTAACAAAACCGCTTCAAACGCCCATTTCAATACAGCAGAAACGGATAGAGAATTAATTTTTCAACAACTCTAACGATTCCTTCGATACCGATCTGTGGCCCGGCGCTTACGTGGAATATCCGTGTAATCCTTCGAACAAAGGTCGGAATGATGGATAATCTTTTTATTCTTAGGGACTTGTTCGAGAGCCGTATTGAAAGTATGAATACAACTGAATGTGGAAACTACCGAATTTCATTACGAATTTACTAAATGATTCAAACTGATTTCTCTTCAGGTTTTGGGGCAGACTCTAAATCCGTTATCAAAGAAAGACGATTCGAAAACACATGAGTTTGACCTAAGGGGACGTAATCTGTGGAAACTACTACATTTTATTACGAACTTGCCGAATGATTGTAGCTGATTTCTTTTAGGTTTTTGGAGGACGGGCATTAAACTTTTCTTGCTATTGAAATGGAATGCTCCTAGCCTAAAAGGAGGTGAGGTTGTACGTTTTCGAATTTTATATCTTATCTAAAATGCAAGTTTTATAAGACAAACAAATTCAAAAAAACAAGATGACGATTTCTTTCTTTGGGTTGGGATATACGAAAATCCAAGTTTGTAAGAACGTTTAAATTAAAATTTCTTTTTAGAATTATAGAAACTGGTTAAACTATGAAAAACATCATCCACACAATATTAAGTTTTTGGAATCGTATGCCGACTTGGATCCGCCGATTCTTAGTTACGTTTCTTGTTCTCATCGTTTTTGTAAAAATAGTCTTTTTATTTTTGATTTTTTGGAAAGCCCCTCGTTTGTCGGGAGAGTTGGCGGTCCCCGGACTTACAAAACCAGTTTCTGTCGTCCGAGATTCTTACGGAGTTCCTCATATTCGATCCGACGATTCTTCCTCCGCCTATTTCGCGTTAGGTTATGTAAGCGCAAGTGATCGTTTGTTTCAAATGGAAATCCTAAGAAGAGCGGCCAGGGGCGAATTATCTGAAGTTTTAGGGGCTGAATTAGTTCCAACCGATACTTTTTTAAGGCAGGTACTATTAAAGAGAACTGCGGAAAAGATGTTACGGGAATCCGTAAAAGGAAACCCTCAAATTTTGAAAGAATTGGATTCTTTTTTGGAAGGAATCAATTACTTTTTAAAAACGGAATCACTTCCGATTGAGTTTACGATTCTGGGATATCAACCCAAACCCTTCGATCGGCTCGACGTACTGAGTGCTCTTTCTTTATTATCTTTTTCTTTTGCGGAGGCTTTGCGAAGTGATTCTCTTTACTCCATTTTAGAAAGAAAACTTCCGAATCGAAACGTAAGCGAGCTATTTCCAAGACACGATACCGAAGATCCATTTTCGATTCGAGAGAATCAACCTTCCTATTCCCCTAAAAGATTAACCGAAACTCGAAAAAATTTTTTCCTCTTAGCAAAAAAATCCAAATTCACAAAATCGAACGAACTTTCTGACTTCGGTTCCGTAATCCAAAAAACGAATCAGATCCTAGAGGAACTTCCTTTGTTTTTGGGAAGCAACTCTTGGGTAATTGGTCCTTCTCGATCAACGACCGGCGGTGCAATTTTAGCAAACGATCCGCATATCGGTTACAGTAATCCCGGAACTTGGTATGAAGTTCATTTAATGGCGGGAAATTACGAAACGTACGGATATCACCTTCCTATCTTTCCTTTTCCAATAATCGCGCATAACGCAAAAAAAGCTTGGGCATTGACTATGTTGGAAAATGACGACATGGATTTTTATGAGGAGATCCTACATCCGACAAAACCAAATTTCGTAAAAGAAAAAGGAAGTTGGGTTCCGGTTCAAGTTTTTAAGGAATTGATTCCCGTCAAAGGAGAAGAAGCACGTGAAATTACGATCCAAGTAACCTCTCACGGTCCGATCCTCTCCAAACCGATAGCGGGATATACGGGACCGGTTGTTTCTCTCTATTGGATCTTTCATCATCTTCCTGTTTCACTTTTGGAAACAATTTATTCCCTTGGGCATTGTTCTTCTTTGCAAGAGTGTTTCGATGTTGTTTCCGTTTTACCGGCGCCCGGCTTGAATGTCTCGTATGCGGATGCAAAGGGTAACATAGCTTGGTGGAGTGTTGGAAGATTTCCGATTCGTAAAAATAAAACCAATACTCGTAAAATTTTAAACGGGGCTTCGGGTGAAGACGAGGTAATCGGTTATCTTCCGTTTACTCAAAATCCCAAACTTATCAATCCGCCGGAAGGGATTATTCTCACAGCAAATCATCTGCCTACCTACGAACTCAAAGGTTATGGAAAACCCGAAGGTTATTGGCAAGAATCGGATCGGGGAAGAAGGATCTACGAACTTCTTTCCGGGAAAAAAAATTGGTCCGTGGACGATATGAAAAAAATCCAGACGGACATTCATTCTTTTTCCGCAAGAACCATGGTTCCTTTGATCTCTTTGGAACTTGAGTTGGATAAAAATTGGTCAGGAGTATTTCGAGAAGCTCTGGATGTCTATCGAAAGTTCGACGGGGAAAACACATTGGATTCGCCCGGAGCCACGATCTTTCATACGCTCAATCAATTCGTAATGTTGAATTTATGGATGGACGAATTCGGAGAATCGAATCTTCAAGTTTTCGGTCACACTGCGGAACGTTGGAATTCTTATAAGTCGATTCTTGCTAATCCGAAATCCGATTTTTGGGACGATCTTTCCACTCAGGATCTTCAAGAAACGAGAAGAGATATTCTCATCCGTTCTTTTGCACAAACGGTTCGTTATTTGTCCAAAGAACTTGGCGGTTCTCCCTCTTCTTGGAAATGGAAAAAGGCACACGAAATCACGTTTGAACATCCAATGGGAAAAGTTCCCCTTCTTGGTTTGATTTTCAATCAAGGACCATTCCCAGTCGCTTCGGGAGAAGCCGTGATCAATCTAATGAATCAAAAAGAAATCAATCCAAAGATGACACCTCGAGTAGGACCTTCCAAGCGAAGAATCATTGATCTTGTAAATCCTGAAAATTCTTGGTCAGTATTACCAACGGGAAATTCCGGAAATCTGGGCTCTCCTTTTTATGGCGACCAGATTCAAATGTTTCTGAACGGAGAACATCGCGCAATTCGATTTACACAGTCTCAAATTGAAAAAGACTCAAAGTATGTATTGAAATTTGTGCCACAGTGAAAAATCAGTTTTTCTAATATATATATGATAAAACACTTCTGGTAGAATGGATTGGATATGTTCGTCGATTAAAAATTCGAGCCCAAATTCTACCGAACCATTGGCATTTTTGGGTTCAAAGCTTTTTCCAAAATATAATTTATAGTATTATGAAATATGAATTCTTATTTTATCAGATGTGATGCGGTTTCCGGAAGCCGCTTCGGAAATAAACGTATCGCATTTCAATCGTTTTGCAGATTGGATCGAAAGCGGTTTTTATGTTTTAATTTTTCCCCAATCATTCTTGAATGAGGGAAGCTCAGATTCTATGCAAAGATAATAGCGGGCATGATCAAGAATGAGCTGCGTGAAATCGCCCTTGGAGATCCGCGTATACGTACTGTGGAATATAAGGTTCCGCTTCTATAAGATGATCATTTCCATTGACTCCATAGAAATTCTTTGTCAAATTGGATGAAACGTATTTCTATGAGCAATGAAGAAAAACTAAGAAGACTCGACCTCATTCAATCTGAGGTATTTGCATGTAAGCTCTGCAAACTCCATACGACCCGCACTCGTACGGTTTTTGGAGAGGGGAATCCAGATTCGGAAGTGGTTTTCATCGGAGAGGGGCCCGGTAGACAAGAGGATCTCACCGGCCGTCCTTTTGTGGGCAGAGCCGGTGAACTACTTACAAGAATCATAGAAAAGGGAATGAAAGTTCCGAGAGAATCGGTTTACATCGCGAACATTGTGAAGTGTAGACCGACCGTTGACATGAAGTTCGAAAAGGACAGACCTCCCGAAGACGAGGAAACCAGAGCCTGTGCCCCGTATCTTCTGAGACAACTTGAAATCATTCAACCGAAAGTGATCGTAACACTCGGAAATCCTTCCACAAGATTTATCTTAAATACAAAAGAGGGAATTACGAAACTCAGAGGGACCTGGGGAACTTTTTTCGGAATTCCTGTGATGCCTACGTATCATCCTAGTTTTGTGATTCGTAACGGCGGAGAGAACAGTCCTCTCAAACGCGAGGTCTGGGAGGACATCAAGAAGGTTATGGATCTGCTGGGCTGGAAGTGGTCTTAGTGATTTCTTTTTCTTTTAACCAATTGGCGATTCTTTGATAAATGTCGGAAGGAGCGTCTTTGTAGGCGAAAAGTCCTAAATGATCATAGTCGATCGACGTCCCATTATCCCTTCCCACTTCCCAATACTCTTTTTTTCCTTTTTTTCTTTTATAAGTCGGATGAATACTTTCCGTTGGAGATACATTGTCGATTCTTCCTCCGATAAAAAGGGAAGGGAAACTCGTAGACTCAAACGGTTCCCAAGTTTTCGGGTTTTCCTCCAAAGTAGGCAAGTAATTAAAAAGATTCTGATATACAAATAGAATCGTAGGATCGTCTTCGTCGAAAGAGATAAATCGTTTGCAGAAACTATCCTTGTTTTTGCAGGAAACACTTAAGTCAGTCCCGAATCTTTTTTCGGCCTTCATTTGTTCGATAAAACTATCGTTGTATTTATAGTCCATTCCAGTTCCAAGAAAAAACGCTTTAGAAATATCCGGTATCTTTTTGGCTTTGAAAGAATGTAGTATCGCTTGTCCTCCCAAGGAAACACCGCCGAGAATGTATTCCTTTTGACCGGTGACTTTTTGAATTTTTGCGATAACGTCTGGAATTAGATTTTCCCCCGTTTCCTTGAGATTTACGGATTTGTAATCTTCAAAGTGCAACAGCCAAACCGAAAAGCCGTTTCCGTTTAAAACTCCGATTAATCCAGATTTATCCCCTAGATACAAAACCTTTTTGTTGATAAAGACCGGGTCTACGAGAAGGACTGGAGGATAGGGAGAATTTTCGTAGGAAAAGGTGGTTAGGAATACATTTGGCCCTATGTTCGCGGTTTGTGAAGTGAATTTCTGTTCCGTAATGACCACATAACGTGTACAGCTTACAAATGCGGCCACAAAAAATACGATTACTGCCAATTTCATGTTCGTAGGTTTCATTTTTAAATCCAAAATAGAAATTAGTTTCTCTTATTCAACCAAACTACAAGAGGAACAAAGACATCTTTATCGGCATTCTTTCCGACGATCAAATCCATATGACCATAATCTTCGGAATGATTGTTCGCTCTGGATACGATAAAAAGGGTTTTATCTTCGGAGGAAATTGTATCATATGCGTAACGAAGAGAATAGGCCGTTCCGATCTTGTCTCTTCTTCCCGCAATCAACAAAGTAGGAATTTTAATATTCTTAAGTCCGTTTGAGTAGGAAATTTTACGATCCAAACTTCGGAGTTCTCCGTTTTCTACAAGATCTTGAAACTGAAAGACTTCCTTCTTTGTTCCTGGATTGATCGAAGTCGTTTTTACTCCCGAAAGAATCGAAGAATCAATATTGGGTTCGTGCCAAAAAAGTTCTTCGAGAAATTCTTGGGGTAGAAACGGAATCCCCGTTGCTCCTTCGATTCCAATCCAGGTTTCGGCGGGAACGACTGGCAAAAGGTTTGCTAGCCAAGAAAGAGAAACCCAACTTTTAAGGGCAAAACTCGGAGAATCGAGAATTGCGGAAGAACCGATTGCAACAAGATTTACGATTCTTTTTTCACTAAAGCTCCCAATTCTCGAATAGATGATCGTACCGCCCAAACTATGACCGACCCAATTGACTTTATCCTTTCCAGTAGAATTTAACACGTGTTTAATGGCTGTATCCACGTCGTACCGAATATAGTCGTCCATGCTATAGGAGAAAGTTTTGTCTCCGAAAAACAAAGAAGGATAACCTGCATCCCTTCTCCCTCTTAAATCCAACAGCCAAACGTCATAACCTTCTTTTTGAAGTCTTCCGACGATGGAGCTTTTCTCATTGATCTTCATATAAGTTCTATTGGCTATTAATCCGTGGCATAGTATAACAGGATATTTTTTGGAAGGGGAACCAGGTGCTGGTGGAAAATGTTCCAACGTCAGATCCCAACCGTCTTCGGTTTTGGGATGATGAATTTCACCTTGAAGTTGTATACTTGCCTTACATTGGGAAAGGAACGTTCCCAGGAGGAGAATCAGAAAAATCCTTCGTATAGTAGCGTTCATTAGAAAATCAAACTATCCTCCGATTCGGAGAGGGGCAAGTAGAATTCTTAGACGATCTAGGAACCTTCTTTCCTAACTTTGAAACCCGTTTTGAGATATTTATCGATTTTTGGTTTGATCACATAATGACAATAAGTCTGTTTTGGATTCGTTCTGAAGTAATTTTGATGGTAATTTTCGGCAGGATAAAATTCTTCCAATGCTTCCACCTGAGTTACGATCGGATCCGAAAAATGTTCTCCGGCTTTTTGTATAGATTGTTCCGCTTGTTTTTTCTGTTCGGGAGAATGATAAAGTATGATGGATCGATACTGAGTTCCCGCGTCGTTTCCTTGTCGGTTTAACGTAGTGGGATCGTGAGAGATCCAAAAAATTTCGAGAATTTCAAAATAACTAATAATCTTCGAATCGAAAGTGATTTGAACCACTTCTGCGTGTCCCGTCGTTCCCGAACATACGGAGCGGTAATCCGGATTTTTCGTCTGTCCGGCCGCGTATCCAGACACGACGGATTCTATCCCTTCCACCATTTGATACACAGCTTCGAGACACCAAAAACAACCGCCACCTAATGTTGCCTGTTCCATACTTACAACCTTACCACAAATTTCGTTCAATCTTCGCGAGATTTTCCTTTGTTATTTTACTTCCGTGCAACCGAAATTCGAAATCAAAGTTTAGATTTTCAGGGAAATCGCAAAAACGATAAACTTTTCCTCTTTGGATTTGGACCGATCACGATCAAAAACAGCATCATAGGAACGAAAATAACGTCCTTCTAGCCGAATCATTGCGCTTTCGTTTGGAATATAATCGAATGTGATTGTGGCACCCGAAGTTAAAAATCCGTTTTTCGTACCGGTTCGAATAATCGTCTGCTCCGGGTCAAACATCCTTTCTAAGCGCAAAGAAGTTCTGAATTTCTCGACTGGCCTCAGAGTTATCCAAAACGTTCCGTGATACCATTGTCTATAAGCTTGAACGCCCGAATCGGGTACCCTTTGGATTCCAATGTCACCCGATCCTGCCACGATGATGTATTTTGTGAAATTATATTTGAATATTAAATTATTATAATATATTGTTTGTCTAGATTGATTATCGGGAGCCTCGTTTCCGAAAAAGGTGTTGTGTGTGATCTTGAACTTATCCGTAACTTTATAATCGATTTGAGTTCCGATCGCTTTATCCCGATTTGTTTCGGTGATATTCGACCAACCGTTCATCAAATGGAATTGAAAGGATAATTTATCCGAATATTGATAAGAAAGTCTGAAACCGCTCGAATAATAAGGCACGTAATCCAGAGCGAGTGCCCTTGAATAGTTCCAATTATTCTGAGAAATCCAATTTTCAAGTCCTATATTTCCGAAATAAACTCCTCCATCGAGCCAGAGATTTTTTGCGAGTTTGATTCCGGCGTACGCTTCTTGTATGTTTCTTACGGAAAGTTCATTAGAATTTTTTTCCGAACTGACTTCGTTTTTGTAATTCGCGTTTACGGAATTTCCAAATTGGAAAGCGACCCTGCCCCGGTATTGGTCCGTTTCGATTTTCCCGTCTACATAAGCGAGATTGATATTACCTTCATCCCAACGCGCCGGTTGAGTGAGATATCGATTGTCCCTCGAATTGGAACGATACGGATTGTGTGCATAATACGAATCTATAAAAAAACCGAACGTGGGCTGATATTTGTTTATCTTCTGTTCTTCGATTTCCTTTTTAGGGACTTCTTCTGAGAATTGGGGTTGGGTTTGTATTGAAATTTGCGTTTTTGTTTCCGGTTGTTTAGAAGAATCTGAATTTTTTTCTTGAGAATACAACGGTGCAACATAAAAAGTTGTCCATAAAAAATAAATCAATATGGCGTTTTTGCGTTTTAAAAACGAACTCAGGCCATTCGCTTTTGTTTTTTCTTTCGGAAACATTTTAACTTTTTAATATTCCGTTTTTGGATCATGATTTTAAGTCGTTAATAACAAAACGCTGTGTTCCCCACAGGTTGAGTCTCTTTGGAGAATTTATAGGTTTTTAAATCGTATTTTCGCCGTTAAACCAACCCCTTTGGGACGAGTTCTGAAATTCTGCACCCGATGCTTTTAAAAATCCAGCTAAAAAGAAAGGTCAATTCCAAATCGATTTCGAGAAACGATTCTAATATTTTGCGACGTAATCCGGTCTGATGTTCGGACAAGTGCTGTCGTCGGTTTGATATAAATCTAATCTTTGTCAAAAAGAAATTGATTTGGTTTATAGAAGTCTCTTGTGTTTACGTTCTTTCAGTCTAACTGAAGTTTTGCGATACCGGTAACTCCTGATCTTCAGTCTATGTTGTTGAAGCATTGAATATTCCCTTGTAGACAGTTGTTCATCCTTAAAAGATTTTGCTTTTGTTACGCTTTTATGTTTTAGAAGTCGTCCCTCATTGCAAAAGCCGATTATTCCTTAGGAACATTTGTAAAAATCATGTGTTGATTAGACAATCTTATCGCGATTCTTTCGGGAAAAGATTCTCTTGCGAAAAAAAGAAAAAATTTATTTCCTCATTCTCGGATTAAAAGCTTTTCCTAAAAACTTAGGACATGAGATCCATAGGAATTTAGCAACGAAAGACTGTTCTAAAGCCTATAAACCCCTAAGGAAACGGGGAGTTCCTGCATTTTATTACGAACTTACTGAATGATTGAAATGTTTTTTGGGCATGCTTTAATTCAAAAAACTGCACGATTTTCGTCCTCTCCAAGAAGTTTTAAAATGGGAAACCGTTGGTTTTGACTATGAGGAAATTATGCATCATGTGAACGACGTCTGGAGTATGATTGATCGAAGGTGGGTTTCGGAACAAAGACGAAAAATATAATTTCGATTATAGAGCCGTATCGTATCAAAAATTCGTATTCAATAAATCGAATGCGATCGAAGAAAAAATGAACACACTCATCGGGTTGATGTCTATATGGTCGCACATTTCGGATCGGACGGTGGAGGAGATGTTTGCCGGGTTAGTCTTGAAAAGTTCCGCCGAAATTCATCGATACAATTATACGTTGTCTTTTGTAGAAGTGGCATTAGCTTTCGGACTTCTGATATTCTTCTTCTTATTATTACACTAAAAATGCAGGAGCTATTACAATTTTCCTTTTCTAGGTCTTTCCGATCTTTTATACTGACTAAGACAAAATGGCGCCCCTTCTGGGCTTGAAAAGCGTGGGTTCGATGCAAGCATATACCACAAAACAAGAAAACCAACAGAAGGAACGTAATGAAAAGAAAAGTATATGTAGGAATGGATGTCCACAAAGAAACGAACAGAATTGCGAATTTAACGAGCAATACAAAGGAAATAGTAAAAGAACAGCAGATAAAACATAATGAGGTTCAGATCAAAAAGTTCGTCAATAAACTAAAATCAGAATGGAACGAGATACATAGTTGTTACGAGGCGGGAGTAACCGGTTATCCACTTTACAGATATCTAAAGTCTTTGGGAGTGAATTGTATCCTTGTAGCACCCGGAAAGATACCAAGACAAAGTTCGGATAAGATCAAAACGGATAAGAGAGACGCGATCAAGTTAGCAAAATTATTACGAAGTGGAGAATTAGAATCGATTCATGTACCGAGTGAAGAGGACGAAGCGGTAAGGGATTATCTAAGATCCCGTGACAGCCTTCGTTTGGATTTAGGAAGGAATCGTCAGAGGTTGATGAAATTCTTATTAAGAAAGGGTATAACTTACTCAGCAACAAAGTATTGGACAGTCAGTCATAACAAATGGTTGAACAATCTACAGTTTAACAATGAGATCCTTCAAGAGACGTTTAACGACTATTATAGTCGAGTAAGAGTTCAAGAAGAGAATTTAAAAGCGATGGATAAGAGGATACAAGAGATAGCGGAAAGTGAACCGTATCGAGAGAAAGTAGGAATATTAAGATGTTTCCGAGGAGTGGATTATTTAACCGCAATGTTTTTACTTTGTGAGGTTTGTGACTTCAAACGATTCAAAACAGCCGGTTCGTTCATGAGTTTTTTAGGACTTGTTCCGGGAGAATATTCCAGCGGTTCCAAAAGAAAACAAACAGGGATAACAAAAACTGGAAGTCCCAGACTTCGAAGAATATTGACAGAAGCAGCTTGGCAACATCGTTTCCCTGGAACAGGAAGTAAAATTGTAACCGCACGTAGATCGGGACAACCTGCGTTAGTTGTTGCTTTGGCGGAAAAAGCATCTCTCAGATTACACAAGAAGTTTCGTAATCTACAGCAAAGAGGAAAAACTCCTCAGGTAATGATAACGGCAGTTTCAAGAGAGTTATCCGGATTTCTTTGGGCGGCGATGAATCTGGTTGCATAGAGTTAGAGTAATGTTTCATCCAATAATTGAATTCGTTAGAGAAGATGTACGATAAAGGAGGAATACTTGTTGGCTCAGTGTTGAAGCAAATTTGAATTTCAAATTTGACCTTCGTTTTAAGACTAAGAATAGCTCCCGATGTATAGATTATCCTGCGGTATCCAACCCGCGAATATCAGTCTGATCAATCGTCGCGAATGCTTTTCTCTAACGAGTTAAATTATTGGGTGATTAAAAAAAAATGCGAAAAAATATTTACGGCTCTGATTGGGGGCGCCATATCAGAGTCTGTCTTAAAAACCTTAAAAGAATATCTCTAAACGATCTGGCAAGTTTCTAAAAAACGTGGGAGTTTCCACAGATTACGTCGCATTGGCGGTTTTTTCCTGTCGTTTAAAATTGTAGTAGTTCCTACATTTTGAGGCGGGCTCTTAGTCCCAGGAGACTCTATGATTCAAAACAATTACTTTTCGGATAACCAAGATATCCAGAATCATTTTGAGCACATTCTTCCCTGGACTGAAATCATACTTGATTACGAAAACGAATTTCCCGACCCTTCTGACGGAGGACCGGCAAATCCATCCGAAACAAAAGAATATTATAAAACTCTTTTAAACACCGTAGGGGATTTAGCCGGAAATATTCTTTCTCCGCATGTAGCGAAACTCGACAGAGAAGGATTAAAATTCAAAGATGGTAAAGTCGAATTTCCGCCGAAGATGATCGAACTGGTTTCCAAAGTCGTAGAAGCCGGAGTTCAAGCTTACGGATTTTCGAGAAAATACGGCGGACTTGGTATACCTTGGACTGTGAAATCTTTTATTTCCGAAATTTTTTACAGAGTAGATACATCACTCGCCATTGCCATTGGATGTGTAAATCTCGCCGAAATTTTGGAACACCATGCGGCTCGGGAAATGAAAGAGGAATGGATTCCGAAATTTGCCGCCGGAAAATTTGTCTGTGCAATGGGACTCACCGAGCCCGATCACGGTTCTGATCTTTCTAATCTTAGAACCAAAGCCACGAAAGATAAGTATGGAAATTGGGTGTTGAATGGAACCAAACGGTTCATTACACATGGTTGTGGGTTCGGTGACATTCCTGCGATTTTATTGACCCTGGCACGTTCGGGAAAAACAAATTCCGGTGCAAGGGGACTTTCGCTTTTTCTCGTTCAAAGCAAGGATGTTCAAATTGCGGGAATTGAACGCAAACTAGGGCTTCATTGCTCTCCTACTTGCGAAGTAGTCTTCGAAAATTCTCCCGGACTCTTAATTGGTGAAGAAGGTCTCGGACTCATAAAATATACGATGGGAATGTTGAACGGAGCGAGAATGGGTATTGCACAACAATCCACCGGACTTGCAACCGCAGCATATTATGAAGCTCTAAAATACACAAAGGAAAGAATTCAATTTGGAAAACCTTTGATAGAAATTCCTGCAGTAAAAAAAATCATCGATCGAATCGAAAGGGAAACGTATGCGATGCGATGTCTGACTCTGGAAGGTTCTCGAGTGATGGATCGTTATTATTGGAGAATGTTTCGTCTTGAAAAACAAGGAGCTACCGAAAAAGAAGCAAAGAACGATATCATCGTGCACTATTGGGAAAAAATCGCAAATGTACTTACTCCGATCAGCAAATTTTATTGTTCCGAAACCTGTTTGAAAGTAGTCAGCGACGCACTTCAAATTCACGGAGGTTCTGGTTATACCGAAGACTATGATATCTCTAGAATTTATCGTGATGCAAGGATCACTACGATCTATGATGGGACCTCGCAAATTCAAATCAACGCGTGTATCGGGGGAATCACTTCCGGTTTGACTCATTCGTTCGGAGAATACATCTCCGAGCTTGTAAACAAATCGGATTTTCCTCTTACTCATAAATTGTTTCACGAATTTCAAGAGTTGGTATCCCTTTACAAAAATTTTTCAAAAAAAGAAAATAAGGACCTATACGCAGAAGAGATCGTTTTTACTTGTTCCAGACTTTTAGCGGGAATCTTACTCGAACTTTCCTGCAGAAGACTTCCGGAAGAGAGAAAACAAGCCCGACTCAAACACACGAAAGATTATCATCTTGATACTCTTTTCTTTCTGGAAGGTAATCTTGCAAAACTAAAAGAGGCAAACCGAGTTCCTATTTAAACGAATCGTTCTCCAAACTACTCCCGCTTCAAGGTGTCGTGGATAGGGGAGTTTTCCCTTATCGAGCGGCCGGGCCTGTGGGGGAGTGAGATTGAGTTTTATCTCTACTTTCTGCTTTTTGAATTTAGTAATATCTAATTGTCTATTTGGACTCTGTATCCGTTGCCCTAAGTTCCAATTATGGAAATGGGCCTGCTGAATTGCTTCGGTCTATTTTTGTAGTAAAAAATAATAATAGTTTTTTATAATTTAATAAAATTTAAATATTTTATTTGAATTCTAGGTATGCTTTTGTGGCTAAGGTTTATTTATTATTCGAGGGCTTTTGTGACCTATCCCCCGAATTTAGGACCAGTTAGAATGTTTGAAATCCTCCAGAAGAATCATAAACTTGGAGGAAAATATGAAGAAACGATTCAGCGAAGAACAAATCCATAAGATTCTAAAGGAATCGGAATCAGGAGTTTCGACCCCAGATATTTGTCGGAAGTATGGAATCAGCGGAAATACATTTTACCGTTGGCGTTCGAAATATGGTGGTCTCGAACTGAGCGATCTAAAGCGGATGAAAACTTTGGAAGAAGAGAATAGTAAGCTCAAGAAACTGTATGCAGAATTAGCTTTAGAAAATGAAGCAATCAAGATGTTACTTGAAAAAAAGTGGTAAGCCGAGAGCAGAAACAAGAGGCGGTCATGTTAATCAAATCAAAGCTCGGGGAACGCAAGTCCTGTAGACTCTTGAGCGTTTCGCGGACTGGCTTTCGGTATCGTTCCAAAATTCAGGATCCAGACATAGAACTAAAAGATCGAATTCGTTCTTTAGCGTATAAGTATAAAAGGGCGGGTTACAGACAGATCCATGACTTCATACGACAAGAAGAACGAGTAAATCATAAACGAATCTATCGCTTGTATTCCGAATTGGGCTTAAAATATCGAATCAAACCAAAGCGAAAGAAACTATCGTTACCATCAGTTCCAAAGCTTGTTCCTAAGAATTCTGGAGAAAGATGGTCCATGGATTTCATGTCGGACTCACTCTACTCGGGAAAAAGATTCAGAATTTTGAATATTATCGATGACTTTGGAAGATTCGCCGTGGTAACGCAGACAGAATTCTCAATCACTTCCGAACGCTTAGAGCCGGTCTCAAAACTGGTTGTACAGAGAAAGTGTAAAAATATAAATGTGAAATGGACAAATATTATTCAGAAATCCCCGATGCGCTTTGGGAAAAAATAGCACCATTGATTCCTAAAGAAAAGCCCAATCTTCAAGGAGGTCGCAATCGTGTTCCTTCAAGAATAGTAATGGCAGGTATCATCTATCGAATGAAAACAGGCTGTCAGTGGCGTGCAATTCCCAATGAGTTTGGATCTGGTCAAACTTGTCACAGAAGATTTCAAGAATGGGAACGGGCAGGAGTATTCAAAAAGATCTATAAATCTATTTTAAAATATTATGATGTAAAGAATCAGATAGCATGGGACTGGGCTTCGATGGATTCGGCAATGGTTAAAGCTCCCAAAGGGGGAGTTTAACCGGGAAAAATCCTACAGACCGTGCCAAATTAGGGGTTAAACGGCATATCCTTACGGATGGAAATGGAATTCCTTTGGCAATTACGTTGACTGGAGCTAACGTTCATGACAAACACGGTGTAAAAGATACGTTGAATTCAATCCTAATATTTTCCGGAAAAAGAAGAAAAAAGCCAAAACATCTTTGTTTAGATAAAGGTTATGACTTCCAAGATATAGAAGTTTTAATCAAAAGAAGAAACATTCAATCTCATATTCGGAAAAAAGGTGAAAAGCCTCTCATCGGTAAATACAATGGAAAATCTAGACGATGGGTCGTTGAAAGAACTAACAGTTGGCACAATCGATTCAGAGCTATCCTAATTCGTTGGGAAAGAAAATCTGAAAATTATCTTGAGGGTGTCGTGTCGATTGTGTAAATGACATATCTTAAAACGAATCGAACTTCAACCGATCGCCGAAAATAATCGAAAATTGATTCATTGCTTTTCCCCAATCTTGAATAGGCATGGTCCATTTTTTAGACATATTATTCAAAGCTAAATAAAGAAGCTTGATAGCCGCTTCATCGGTAGGAAACGAACCCCGATTCTTGATAATTTTTCTTAAACCCATATTCATAGATTCGATGGCGTTTGTGGTGTAAATCGCCTTACGAATATTAGGTGGATAAGCCAAAAAAGGAATCACCGATTCCCAATTGTTTCTCCAGGACTTGCTGATCATCGGATATTGACTGTCCCATTTGGTTGAAAAATCATCAAGGCTTTTCTTAGCAATCTCTGCCGACGGAGATTTGTAGATAGCCTTTAAATCAATCATCAACTCTTTCTTCTGTTTGTAAGAAACCCATTTCAAAGAATTCCTTACCATATGAACGATACAAAGTTGAACTTGTGCATTAGGAAAAACTGATATGATCGTATCCGGAAATCCTTTTAACCCGTCAACGCAGGCGATTAAGATATCTTCAACTCCGCGATTCTTTAAATCGGTTAAGATCTGAAGCCAGAACTTCGCTCCTTCGGTGCGCTCCACCCAAATCCCAAGTATCTCTTTTGTGCCCTGTAGATTGATTCCTAAAGCCAAATAGAAGGATTTGTTTTGAACGTGGTGCCGTCTCTCACCTTTACGACTAACGCGTCCATGATGAGAATTGGATATACTTTATCCAAAGGGCGATTCTGCCACTCGATCACCGTTTCCAGTACCGAATCGGTGACTTCTGAGATCAGATCCGCTGAGACTTCCACTTGATAGATTTCTTGGAGATGTTGGGTAATTTCTCGTGTGGTCATTCCGCGTGAATACATCGAAATGATCTTATCGTCGAAGCCGGTAAAACGTGTCTGACCTTTTTGTATGATCTGCGGTTCGAAACTGCCGTTTCTGTCTCGAGGTATTTCCAAATCGATTGTTCCAAAATCTCCTTTGAGCTTTTTGCTACTTTTTCCATTCCGAGAATTTCCTGTGTTATTGCCCAACGAGGAATTCTTCTCGTATCCAAGGTGATGCGTCATCTCACCTTGCATCGCTCGCTCTATCAGTGATTTCGTTAGTTGCTTTAAGAGGCCTTCATTTCCCAGTAGATCTTCAGGACTCTTATCTTTGATTAATTCATCGAGTAGCTCTTCAGCTCGATTTTTGGGGTTGCTCATATTGGGTTTATCCTTGTTACTTTTTGGTTATTCACAAGTCATTTACACAATCAAGCCGACACTCTCCTTACAATATTAACCGTATCATTCCCACCCTGGTGGATAAAGACTTCGGTCATCTTTTTCAAGTTCTCCATCGATCTCTCAGCGGCACTGTGGTTTCCGTCCGCATTTGCGTCTCTTGCTCCTGGAACCGTTCCGTCCGCCATTCCCGCTAAATACGCGTGTTTCCATTCCCCCAGCTGTCTTGTCCACTCCCACCATATTAAAGTGGCCTGTCGATATTTCTCCCACTCCTCCGAGAGCCGCACTACTTGGGCTTCCTGTTTTCGAATTTGCTGGATAACTATTTTGTCCAGGTTGTGTAGACGCAAAATGCACCGATTCCAACTTACCCTTGTTAATCGCTAACATAAAGTCGTTGTGAGTCGCATTCTGAGAATCCACAGGAACTCTAATTCCAACCATGTTCAAACCGTTGTCGTTCCAACCATATCCTTTCGTCATCGCAAGCCCTTTGGAATACGCAGCCAAATCTCCGTTAGCCGCTCCTTGGGCCATCAATGCTTGGCCTTCCGCATGTCTCTCCGGATTCATCGTTGCCGGATTAACCTCGACCCATTCCGTCTTTCCACCTTTTGTCTGCTTTTGATACAGCTTTCCGTTAGAATCTTCTAATATATCTCCCGTAGCTTTACCACCTCCGGTTCCTGCCACTATTTTCACAGGACCCGAGTTTAACGATGCGTTCGTATTGAATCCGTTTCCACTCATCAAGTTGCTAAACTTTTCTCCAAGGCCTGAAAAGAATCCAGGTTTCTCACCGCCGAGTCTCTCCTGCAACATCTTCACACTGTCGTTGTGAACCAGAATACAAGTTTCTCCAACGTAGTAGGTGTGATAATCTTCGACCTCGAAGTTGAACACACTCGTCTTTTCTTTCAACGTTTCCTTCTCAATCGAATGAATCCTTACGCTCTGTTCGGATTTGTCGAATAACAAGTCTTTGGTCGTAAGTTCACTTGCTAACACAAAGCCTCTGTTGTCCGTAAAGAATCTGTGACCGGGTGTTGTATTTACTTCTTCTCCGTCTCCAAAGTTGATTTTCAAAAGTTCTGAACTTTCATTGTTAAACAAACGAACCACCGCCTTGAACGTCTGAGTGTTTGTTCTCGGATCATACGCCAAGACTTCCTCTCCGACTTTGATTCTCTCGATCGTTTTTAATCCTCTGCCTGTCAGCACAAGTGTTCCCGCAACAAAACAAAGACTTTCTACTTCATTGCCACCAAACGCGTTCTTAGCACCATCCCAAGCACTTGAGGCAACTCCGACAACGCTGTCGATTGCTCCATCGATCTTGTTACCTACCCAATCCAGACCGCCGCCTAACGTCTCAGCCGCCTTACCCAGAATGTGATCAAGGATTCCGTCTTCTTCTCTTCTTTGAGTTTCAACGCCCATACCGTCTAAATTGCCCTAACCCTGAAACTGCTGGAATTGCAATTTTCCCATAGCGTTCGTCAATCCAAAGCGTTTTAGCCCTTAGCAAACTCACACACCGAAAAAAAATCCCGTACAAGCGTTTTTGAAAATACACAAGAAAATTTCCCTAAGAACACTTTCTTGAATATTCAACTTTCTTCATGTTCTTTCCGAAGAAAACGGAAAAAAACGAAGGATTTTTTCGTTTTCTCTCACATTTTCCGGAAAATATGGTGATTCAATTTCCAAGTTCTACATCTCAATTTAACAAACTTTGAAATTGCGGAAAACTTCGGATTTCTTCACATTTTTCAACATACAAGCAATAATCTTGCTCGTTTCTTGGTTCCAATTCGTATTCTGCAAGAATTCTCCAATCCGAGCTTGTATTCTCGCTTTCTACTGCTTCAAAATCTCTCTTAGAACTCGAACAAGACCTGAACAGGTCTCACACAAGTCCCGAACAGGACCACTTTGAAAATCACAGGTCTCGAACAAGTCCCATACAGGACCCGAACAAGTCCTGTTTGAAATGCGGTAACGCCAAAATCAAAGTTGTTTTGCGTTCGTCCTTTTTTCATCTTTGGTGAAACACGAGAGAATGAGAAACGAAGAACAAGACAAAACAGGACAAAACAAGACAATCTGAAAAACTTTAAGTAAATGAGTGGATAACGACAGGACAAGATAAGTTAACGATAGCTCAGGTAAAAATCAGACTTCAGAGAAATGTTTCTCTAAACAAGCGGCCACTTCCTCTTTTAGTCGTGAAATGAAAGTTCTACCCGAATTCGATTCGGGTGGCCACTGCGATTGCTTGTCTTTCGCTTCCGATGAAACTAAAAACCATGTTAGTCAATGCTAGTGTTTTTTCGACTTTGGAACTCTTCCGAATAACAGATAAGAGCGTTTTTCTCAAACAAGAAGATCATATCTCTAAAAAAATGCGAATTCCTTCAAACGAATTAGGTTTCATCGAGAGTTCTTTCGAAAACGAGAGAAAAGTATATTTTTCCTTTTGAAATCATTCAATATCGTTCTGTCTTGATTTTAAAAGGAATATGATTTGCGCCGGGGTAGTTACTATCCCCCCTCCGCCCGGACGTTTCCGTCGGGTTTGTCTTTGAGAGAGGATCCCAAAGATCGTTTGATTTTAAGTTTAGAGGCTCCACGTTTGGAGCGCAATGAATTAGGGCAGGGGTGTGAGATGCTTTCCTCTTTGAATTCAAGAAAGCGATTGCTTAGAAAGTCTCTTTGGTTCTGCAATACTAGGCAACTCGTTTTTTTCAAAGAATCCGTTTTAGGACTCGCACAAGTTCCATTTTCCGTACTTTTTTTGTCTTACTGGCAAGAGTTCTAAATCACCCGGTTTTTTTCCCGGTTTTTTCCGGTTCCACTCTTACTTCCCGTTAAACCGAAGTCCTTCCAACCATTATTGTGGATTATTGTGCCGTGAAATCGATTCTAAGATTGTGCATTTTTGTGCCGAGATCTCTATTTTCCAGCGGCCTTCTTGTCTCTTTAACTTGAATCCGAAAGCCCTGCGTGTTTTGGAATTTCAAATGATCACAGCTAAAGAGGGAAGCTTCTTTCTCATCTTGCTAACGAAAGAATATCGAATCTTGAAAACTACGGTTTTGCAGTCTCAAAAAGGA
Organism: Leptospira mayottensis 200901116; assembly: GCF_000306675.2. NCBI lineage: Bacteria > Pseudomonadati > Spirochaetota > Leptospiria > Leptospirales > Leptospiraceae > Leptospira > Leptospira mayottensis. The sequence goes on along the minus strand of NZ_CP024871.1, from coordinate 3,438,016 downwards.
TCGAGGATATATCAACGTATTTGGAAGCCTGTCCATGAATATCAATCCCTACAGGTCTACCGTTTTCATCCAAGTCTACGTTTAGGTCTGAATTAATCTCTTTCGTCTCGAAAGAAGGGCGGTTCGACAAATCAATATAGATTGAATCAGTTTCAGGATAGTGTGTTATTCTCATTCTTTAAAACCTCTATCAAAAAAGCCGTTGTGGATTGTCTCACCATCTTCTAAGGTCACTACTCGAAGATATTTTCCCGCTTCCACAATCCATTTCCAAAAGCGAATTCTTCCATCTTCTTGGACTTCTTTTTTGTCCGGATAATAAACCGTCTCTTCTAACCATTCAAGGCGAAGCTCAGGACGTTTTCTAAGTACCTCGTTTTCAAAATAACGAGTGTATTTCATAAGCCCATAGCATATCCTTTCATTCCAAGTTTCATTTTCTCTTTGTCCAACCCTTTTTCAACTTCTTCCTTTGAGGAAAATCGAGGAATTTTGAGGGAAAAATTGAAAGAGTTAAATTCAACGAAAACGCCGGATCTTACCGGCGTTTGGAGGGTGTCAGGTGAATACTGTTATTGTACACATAATCTATTAAACCGCAATTAAGGTTACCTTGGAAGGATTCGGAACAGGCTCTCCATCTTTACGCATACCTTCTAAATGAAACTCAATCGCTTCCTTAATTAACTGAGTTACTTCCGCTTCCGTTTCTCCAACTGCGACACAGCCAGGTAAATCCGGAACATACGCTCCATAACCGGTTGAACTTTTTTCAATCATTACTGGATATTCCATTTTTATTCTCTCGCTATTACTTTAGACCGGATTGTTTTAAGATACTATTCAAGGTTCCAGGAGGTATATCCAGGCTCGGCTTTCCCGCTACTGTTACTCTCCCTGATTTTAAGGCATGCTTAAACTGTTTGTGACTTCCTCTTTGATCCACTAAATACCAACCGTCATCCTCTAAAATTTTGATAATCTCTTTTACTTTCATTCCTTTCAAATATCTCAATAATTACTTTTAATTGTTTCATCTTGTATATTGAAGCCTCCAATTCTACTCTTTGTCCAACCATTTTTTTCACTCTCATCACAGCTAAAGTTTCTTTCTACATCCTTTAATACGAAAACCTTTCTTCTTTCGAAAACGATAGTAAGGATTTTTCAGGAAATTTAAGGGTAGTTTCAAGTGAGGAAATTGGAGGAAATTGGAGGATAAATGAGGGTTTCTATTTCATTCTAAAAAAATGAAGAGCCTACCTCCTCATTCTTTCCCCGATCATTCGAGAGTGTCGGCTTGATTGTGTAAATGACTTGTGAATAACCAAAAAGTAACAAGGATAAACCCAATATGAGCAACCCCAAAAATCGAGCTGAAGAGCTACTCGATGAATTAATCAAAGATAAGAGTCCTGAAGATCTACTGGGAAATGAAGGCCTCTTAAAGCAACTAACGAAGTCGTTGATAGAGCGAGCGATGCAAGGTGAGATGACGCATCACCTTGGATATGAGAAGAATTCCTCGTTGGGCAATAACACAGGAAATTCTCGGAATGGCAAAAGTAACAAAAAGCTCAAAGGAGATTTTGGAACAATCGATTTGGAAATACCTCGAGACAGAAACGGCAGTTTCGAACCTCAGATCATACAAAAAGGTCAGACACGTTTTACCGGCTTCGATGACAAAATCATTTCGATGTATTCTCGTGGAATGACCACACGAGAAATTACCCAACATCTCCAAGAAATCTATCAAGTGGAAGTCTCAGCGGATCTGATCTCAGAAGTCACCGATTCGGTACTGGAAACGGTGATCGAGTGGCAGAATCGCCCCTTGGATAAAGTATATCCAATTCTCATCATGGACGCGTTAGTCGTAAAGGTGAGAGACGGCCACCACGTTCAAAACAAATCCTTCTATTTGGCTTTAGGAATCAATCTACAGGGCACAAAAGAGATACTTGGGATTTGGGTGGAGCGCACCGAAGGAGCGAAGTTCTGGCTTCAGATCTTAACCGATTTAAAGAATCGCGGAGTTGAAGATATCTTAATCGCCTGCGTTGACGGGTTAAAAGGATTTCCGGATACGATCATATCAGTTTTTCCTAATGCACAAGTTCAACTTTGTATCGTTCATATGGTAAGGAATTCTTTGAAATGGGTTTCTTACAAACAGAAGAAAGAGTTGATGATTGATTTAAAGGCTATCTACAAATCTCCGTCGGCAGAGATTGCTAAGAAAAGCCTTGATGATTTTTCAACCAAATGGGACAGTCAATATCCGATGATCAGTAAGTCCTGGAGAAACAATTGGGAATGAGGGTGTCAGCGCTCCTGTGTAAATGACATATCTTAAAACGAATCGAACTTCAACCGATCGCCGAAAATAATCGAAAATTGATTCATTGCTTTTCCCCAATCTTGAATAGGCATGGTCCATTTTTTAGACATATTATTCAAAGCTAAATAAAGAAGCTTGATAGCCGCTTCATCGGTAGGAAACGAACCCCGATTCTTGATAATTTTTCTTAGCCCCATATTCATAGATTCGATAGCGTTTGTGGTGTAAATCGCCTTACGAATATTAGGTGGATAAGCCAAAAAAGGAATCACCGATTCCCAATTGTTTCTCCAGGACTTGCTGATCATCGGATATTGACTGTCCCATTTGGTTGAAAAATCATCAAGGCTTTTCTTAGCAATCTCTGCCGACGGAGATTTGTAGATAGCCTTTAAATCAATCATCAACTCTTTCTTCTGTTTGTAAGAAACCCATTTCAAAGAATTCCTTACCATATGAACGATACAAAGTTGAACTTGTGCATTAGGAAAAACTGATATGATCGTATCCGGAAATCCTTTTAACCCGTCAACGCAGGCGATTAAGATATCTTCAACTCCGCGATTCTTTAAATCGGTTAAGATCTGAAGCCAGAACTTCGCTCCTTCGGTGCGCTCCACCCAAATCCCAAGTATCTCTTTTGTGCCCTGTAGATTGATTCCTAAAGCCAAATAGAAGGATTTGTTTTGAACGTGGTGCCGTCTCTCACCTTTACGACTAACGCGTCCATGATGAGAATTGGATATACTTTATCCAAAGGGCGATTCTGCCACTCGATCACCGTTTCCAGTACCGAATCGGTGACTTCTGAGATCAGATCCGCTGAGACTTCCACTTGATAGATTTCTTGGAGATGTTGGGTAATTTCTCGTGTGGTCATTCCGCGTGAATACATCGAAATGATCTTATCGTCGAAGCCGGTAAAACGTGTCTGACCTTTTTGTATGATCTGCGGTTCGAAACTGCCGTTTCTGTCTCGAGGTATTTCCAAATCGATTGTTCCAAAATCTCCTTTGAGCTTTTTGCTACTTTTTCCATTCCGAGAATTTCCTGTGTTATTGCCCAACGAGGAATTCTTCTCGTATCCAAGGTGATGCGTCATCTCACCTTGCATCGCTCGCTCTATCAGTGATTTCGTTAGTTGCTTTAAGAGGCCTTCATTTCCCAGTAGATCTTCAGGACTCTTATCTTTGATTAATTCATCGAGTAGCTCTTCAGCTCGATTTTTGGGGTTGCTCATATTGGGTTTATCCTTGTTACTTTTTGGTTATTCACAAGTCATTTACACAATCAAGCCGACACTCTCTTGGGAATCGGTGATTCCTTTTTTGGCCTATCCACCTAATATTCGGAAGGCGATTTACACCACAAACGCTATCGAATCTATGAATATGGGTTTAAGAAAAATTATCAAGAATCGGGGTTCGTTTCCTACCGATGAAGCGGCTATCAAGCTTCTCTATTTAGCTTTGAATAATATGTCTAAAAAATGGACCATGCCTATTCAAGATTGGGGGAAAGCCATGAACCAATTTTCGATTATTTTCGGCGATCGGTTGAAGTTCGATTCGTTTTAAGATATGTCATTTACACAGGAACGCTGACACCCTCGCCAAGTTTGGTACACGTTACATTTTCGATTTTAAAAGGACTAACCAAACTCGTATTCGACAATTCTCATGTATTTCGAAACGTGAATCTGTCTTACCGTTTCCTTGATCTTCTCCAAGTCATCAAACGAAACTTCCTCTTTTACAAACGTTCCCTTCTCTGAGTCAAAGTAAACACAAGGAACCTTGTCGTCCCAGGTTGTATCCACATACATCTTTTGACCGCTTCTCTTGTCTCGGACCGCTTCGCCTAATACGTATCCTTTCTTACTTTTGTTTTCTTCCATTCTTCCCCCAGTTTGAAAACTCACTCTTCTGGGTTCCGATTTTTCTCTTTCCTTTTTCTCTCCCTTACGCTTTGTCTTTAATGCGAAAGGGAGTTTTTTGTTTTGGTTCTATTTTAGTCAGCTTACAAACAATGTAGTGGACTCACGACTCTTTCACTCTTTATTTTTCTTTAGGTTTAACGTCTTCCATCAATTGCAGTTTCTCTAATGCTCTTTGGGGAGAAATTCCCCACAAAAAACAAGATCCACGATTGCTACCTTTCATGTGGATTCTGCACTGAACTCAATCCATCGCTTTCGCGAGCTGTAGTTCAAAATCAAATCACTTCCTCTCCCGAGTAATTCTAAATTTCTTTTTAACATCCTCCGAATATGCATGGAACTCAGTCAGAAATACATTCTTGCTCTTGGTTCCTGGATATATTTCGAGGATCGTGAGTTTGAAAAGTAGATAACGTCCGTAGAAATCATCTTGCGGCTTGATCTTCGTAAAAATCTCTCTTTCAAAGGTTTGTTCTTCCGGAGTGTCTGCAAGTTCCAATTCAAAAGAATCATTTTCAATTGGATAATTGTGATAGACGAGAGGATCTTTTAAATTCGCCATCGTTTCCGTGCCCTCTAATTCATACACATCGATTCTTACTTTTTTGATTCTTCCGTTTTCTTGAAAAGAAGTAGCGTCTTTTGCCAATCCATTCAAAAAACTGAAATAGTTTTTCTGGCTCTTTCCGACAAGTTGGTGATAATGATTTGTATTATAATCTACGTAATTGTATGTGTATATCCATTCCCCAATTCCTTCATTTTTGCTTACGCCCCAAACTGTATCTTTATTAATATCATCAATATTATTTGGTCCGTAATTGTTCTTTGGTTTGCCTTTCTCAATCAAGGAGGAACTTGCAACTAAAGACAAATGCTCATCGGGTCGATAGCACTTTTTAAAAATCGGAATCAAATCCTTTCTCACTTTCTCACCTTCTGCTTGTAACATGAACGTTACTCCTAATATCAAAATTGCTAATATTCGTTTCCGATTCTTCATATCTCTTCCTTAGTCCTTGGTTACGTAGTAGGCTTGATTTCCAGCCAAATTGAACTTTCCGTATTCGTAATGGGCAAACATTCCGTTTCCTTTGTAACCTTTTGTATTTGCATCGCCATACGGGTCAAACACAACCCAGCCTTTCGAATCATATCCAACAATCGCGTTCCGGTGATCTCCAACGGGAAACTTTCCACCGGCCGACACGATATGACCGTCGCGAAGGGCTTGTTGTATCACCGTTTTCTTGTCTTCGAAAGTTGCCTTATTCGGATAAACAAGCATATTTTGCTTTAATCCATATTCTTTATTAATTCGGTCTGTACCGGCATACGTCTTCAATTCTTCTCCACCTTTGACATGGTCATTTGAATTCAAGATCCCTTTGCCTTTCGCCGTAAAGAGCATATCATCCACCATCTGTTTCGATGGATCTCTCGGTGTTACTCCTGCGTGTTCCGCCATCACCGCGTTACTCGTTATAAAGCACTGCGCCGAAGGTTTGTTGTGATAATCTGGTAAACTCTTAGTCCCAAAGAGACCAGCTTCCTCCCTCTTGAAATACTCGCTCGTCTTGTTGTCCAACTGAAGGTCATACTTTCCATTCGTGATGATGACTCCTTCACCGTTTCTTAATATAGCTTTCTTTCCATCGATCGATTGAATCTTGTCTCCGTACATTGCCGTTAACGCTTCCGTATGGATTCTTTCCTTGTTCTGGTTGTAGTATTCAATCCGAGATTCGTTGAATCCTTTCGATTTACTTCCGGATATATCTGCGGACAACTCTTTCAACTTCTTGTATTCGGGTGAACTTTCGCTCAGGCCATTGGCTTTTGCAAAATCCTTCAACGCCGCTTCCACATTGCCCGATTTCGTTTTGTCAAAGCTGTTCACTTGGTCTAAGATCTTGTCGATCCCCTTGTTTACAAGTGGACCGTTCAATTCTCCATTTGCCGCAATTCTCTCCTGCAACATCTTCACACTGTCGTTGTGAACCAGAATACATTCCTCACTCACGTAGTAGGTGTGATAATCTTCGACCTCGAAGTTGAACACACTCGTCTTTTCTTTCAACGTTTCTTTCTCGATCGAATGAATCGTTACCGTATTGCCCGATTTGTCCAAAAACAAGTCTTTGGTCGTAAGTTCGCTTGCTAACACAAAGCCTCTGTTGTCCGTAAAGAATCTGTGACCGGGTGTTGTATTTACTTCTTCTCCGTCTCCAAAGTTGATTTTCAAAAGTTCTGAACTTTCATTGTTAAACAAACGAACCACGGATTTGAACGTCTGAGTGTTTGTTCTCGGGTCATACGCCAAGACTTCCTCTCCGACTTTGATTCTCTCGATCGTTTTTAATCCTCTGCCTGTTAATACAAGTGTTCCCGCAACAAAACAAAGACTTTCTACTTCATTGCCACCGAACGCGTTCTTAGCACCATCCCAAGCACTTGAGGCAACTCCGACAACGCTGTCGATTGCTCCATCGATCTTGTTACCAACCCAATCCAGACCGCCGCCTAACGTCTCAGCCGCCTTACCCAGAATGTGATCCAGGATTCCGTCCTCTCTTCTCTGAGTTTCAACGCCCATACCCGCGATCGCCGCCGCTCCAGATTCTTGATTGTTCCTATTTTGAGCGCCTCTCGATGCTTCTTGCGCATCCGCGTCTTCTTTCGCTTTTCCTGATATAAAGTCGGCCTTCCACTTGTCGGCTAAAAAGTTTGTGTTTGCTTGGAATCCTCCGGACTCACTCCAGTTTCCTGCATTGACTCCTCCCGATGCGTTAAGCGCTGCTGACACTCCGTCTCTTTGAGAAAAACTTAATGTTCCCCCCGCGCCTTTCATTTGGTTTGCGAGTGAATCTTTGGGTTTGTTTTTGTCTCCCGGTGCTTCGTATCCGATGTTTCCTCCGACTCCGCCTTTCTCGCTCCAACTGATTCCGCCATTGACTCCATTGCTAAAACTTTTACTAAGGCTCGCTCCGAATCCGTCTCCTTCGTTGTAACTGAGTGCTAAGCCCGTTCCACTTTGAGAAGTAAATCCTGTGCTTCCACTTACGCTTCCTGTTTTACTGTTGTAGCTGAGTCCTGCATTGAATCCGCCTTTTGTTAAACCGACATCCACCGATGTTCCACATTCAGAGGGCAGAAGACTGAAGGGGAAGGCTTTCCCCTCGCTTCATACCGAGCTTGCTGTCTTTCTAATTTACAAATGTCTAATTGTATTTCCAAGCTCGGTATTCCGCTACCCCTTCGCCGGGCTATCTCTTTGTGTTCTATCCCCGGAGCCCTGTTTTGCCTTGGAATCACTGAGTTGTAACACCGGTCTTCGGCAATCCCTTTCTCAGCTTTTTCAATCTTTGTTCGGAAATTTCCGTACCAGACAATTCTAACGTTGTCAGTTGTTTCATTTTCAACAAATGAGGAATACAACCATCGTCAATAGTAGTAATCTCATCTAAATGAAGCCGAGTAATCGTTTTACTTTTAGAAATATATTCAATCCCTTTGTTCGTAATTTTACTCCTTTCTAAATAAAGAGATTTTATTTTCGAAAGACCTGGAATTTGCTTCAAACCTTCATCTGTAATTTTGGAGTCACCTATTCCCAAAGTGTCCAAATTTGGAAACACGGCAAGATATTGCATTCCTTCATCCGTCATTTCCTTCATTCGTAAATTGCTAACTTTTTCAGGTTCTAATTTAGCTTCATATTGTTTGAAACTTGGACTGATGGAACTGTAATACTCATATGCCTTTTCTTTCAGACTTTTTTCCGCAAAAATTCCCATAGTTCCCGCCAATCCTAAAATTAAAATCGCCATCAACTTCGTTTTCATCAATTTCCTCCAGTTAATAAATCTAATGCTTTCTTCTTGTAATGGCTTGTATAGTCAAAAGCGGGCAAACCTTGAGATTGTCTCACCTCTGGACCAAACGTTACACCTTGAATAAAGCCTGTGTGTGTTTCCGCGTTATCTACCTTCGTGTGCATATGGTATGCCGGTGCGGATAACATTCCAAATCTTGGACTATTCTTGTCGTTGTTAATCGATACAGCCATGTTTCCTGTAATTCCTGTATATCCGATCGGAGTTCCATACGGCAATGGAGTTTTGTTTCTGAAAGCATTGTAAGCTACATCCGGCATTTGATTCATTACGTGTCTGTGATATTCTACAATTTCTTTTCCGTTAATCATGGTTCGAGTCGTAATTTCATTACCACCTAAACCGATGCTTCTAACGTTCGTAATCATAAACGTCCCTCCCTTCGGGCCCCAAACCGATTGAGCGGCTCCTTTCGGTGCATGATAATCACCGGACATGATTCCGTTGAGGCTATCCGTATGCAGTTCTGTTTGAGTCCAAGGAGACCTCACTCTTTCATTCGGATTGGTTGGAATCAATTTGCTATCAGCACCAGTTGCTTCCGTTCTGTAATACAGCTTTCCGGTTTTTTCATTTCGGATTAAATTTCCTCCGCTTACTCCAGATTCCAATTCCATGTTGATTAGCTTTTTGTGATAATCAGGATGCATACTTACATCGACTTCACCTTTCTGCAAATATGGATTCTCGCTTCTTTGTTTGTCTAAGTGATTTGATATCGCTTCTTCACCAACTCGCAAGTGACGATCGGAGGCGCTTTCGGTTGAGTCCGACGCACCATACGCAGCACCATCTCCGATATTCTCGTGATGCAGTGGTTTCATACTCAACGATTCGCCTTTTCCAAATCCAAACGCGTTCTTAGCACCATCCCACGCACTTGACGCAACTCCGACAACGCTGTCGATTGCTCCATCGATCTTGTTTCCTACCCAATCCAGACCGCCGCCTAACGTCTCAGCCGCCTTGCCCAGAATGTGATCCAGGATTCCGTCCTCTTCTCTTCTTTGAGTTTCAACGCCCATACCCGCGATTGAATCCGCACCGGAGTGAGCGGCCGCCTCTTTTTGAGCGCCTCTCGATGCTTCTTGCGCATCCGCGTCTTCTTTCGCTTTTCCGGAAATAAAGTCGGCTTTCCACTTGTCGGCTAAAAAGTTTGTGTTTGCTTGGAATCCGCCTGACTCACTCCAGTTTCCTGCATTGACTCCTCCGGATGCGTTAAGCGCTGCTGATACTCCGTCTCTTTGATTGAAACTTAAAGTTCCACCGGCTCCTTTCATTTGATTTGCAAGTGAGTCTTTCGGTTTGTTTTTGTCTCCAGGAGCTTCGTATCCGATGTTTCCACCGACACCGCCTTTCTCGCTCCAACTGATTCCGCCATTGACTCCATTACTAAAACTTTTACTAAGGCTTGCACCAAATCCGTCTCCTTCGTTGTAACTGAGTGCTAAGCCTGTTCCACTTTGAGAAGTAAATCCTGTGCTTCCACTTACGCTTCCTGTTTTACTGTTGTAGCTCAGTCCTGCATTGAATCCGCCTTTCGTTAAACCGACATCCACCGATGTTCCACCTCGTTCGGAGATGCCGACGCTCACTGTAGCGGGTCCATATCCGACTCCTACGCTTGCACCAAATCCGTTCTCTGCGGAGTAGCTAAGTCCTACGTTAACCGCTCCTCCTGTAAAACTTTTGACAGCAGCTCCTGCAGCTCCACCCACAGCACCGACGAGCGCACCTTTTAATCCTCCGCTTGCAGCTCCTGTGGCGGCACCCAGGCCTGCACCCACTGCCATAGCGACCATCAGAGAAGCTCCACCGGTGAAGGGCGCTGCCGCTACTGCTACCACTGTTGTCACCATTTGGAACTCTTGGCTTTGATACCATTGTTCTTTCGGTTTGTTCATCTTCTCCATCTGATTGGAGATAAGCCATGTAGGTAATCCGGTTGCTTTCGAAATTGCGTTTACAGTCTCGTCTTTGACATACGCTTTCACTGCGTCTTTCATGCTACTTCCACCGACAAGTGCCCCTACGAGACTTGCAGGTAATCCAGTTGCTTCTGCCACGGCTCCCGTTATGCGGCTTTGTGCTTCCGACTTCACCGCTTGGGTAAATCTTTGTCCCATGTTTCCGGATCCGCCGTTCATTCCATTCAAAATTGTAAACAGAAATCCCTTGCTTTCCTTCTCCGCGTCATTCGCCTTTGCTTGTTTCTCGATTCTATTTTGAATGTCTTCGGAGTAGACGGCATATTTTTGATTTACGTTCGAGAGTTGACTCTCTGCGTTTTGAGTTCCCACTAACTTCAAGTTGAAGTTGTAGCCTAAATTCGATATATCAAATCCGGATGTTACGATCAAATACTGCATTCCGTAGCTAATTTCTACGGGTATGCCTTTGACGCTCACCGAGCCTTTTAATTCTCTGCTTCCTCCAAAAACTGTGTCGTCGATCGAAGCTCCTTCATACATCGCTTTGCCGACTTTCTTTTTGTCCCCATTCAGAGGACAGACGACTGAAGACAGAGGACGGAAGGGGAAAGCCTTCCCCTCGCTTCATACCGAGCTTGCAATTTTTCTAATTTACAAATATTCAATTGTTCAATCAAGCTCGGTATTTCGCTACCCCTTCTCCGGGCTATTCGCCTCTGCTCCATCCCCGGAACCCTGTTTTGTTTTTGTTACTAATCCCTCTCCGGTCTTAGTCTATCAAATCTTCGAATGATCCATCTACCTTGCTCTTCTGGAAAATAGAAACCCAAACCATATTCAAAACGATCTGCAACAAGCCCCCACCAAAAACTATCTCCACTTTCACTAATCGTGCCTTTACTGCCTTTCTTTATAAGACGTACAACTTCTTCTATCGTTACGTATTTCTCTAATTTGCTAAATCCATCTTTTTGGAAATTACCACCAACCAATTCATCACCCAAACTTTCCCCTATACTAATAGTATATCCACTGTGTTCATCACTTACTTCTAAAAAGGGAGTAAAGTTTTTCTTTTCTTGAATATCCTTCAAAAGTTTAGAAAGCATTGCATCAAACATTTTCATTTTCTCTTGCTTCGTATATGTCTTCACTTTCGTTTCCTCTTTGTTAACAGGCTTGTCGCAAGAATTCAACAATATGCAACAAGCCAGTAATATCCTGAATATCATACTATTCTCATGTCTCCTTTATTTTACTTTTGGTAAACCTAACTCTAAATGCAAGTGATTGCTGTGCAACACCTTTGCACCTGGTTTGTCGGATGTCATATACAAATTTGGCAATGGATTTTTCTTAAAATATTCATGCACCGCTGGATCATTGAATTTTATAAAATTCGTCGTTTTGCTTCCAACCCCTTCCGGAATATTTCTAGAAATCGTTTTGATATATTCAATGGTTTTGTCCCGATCGTAGGCCTTGTTAACATCGTAATTCTTACCAGTCGGATCAACTCCAGGTGTGGACATATACGACAGGTCTATAGCATTTCCGTTTTTATGATGCTGGTAATATCCGGCGTCTTTTGCTTCCTGAGTACCTGTTGCGCGTGGATCATAGCCTCCCGTCTTGTAACCTAGATCGTTTGTCACTATCGGATAACCCGGATTCTTGCCCGTCCATTCATTAATGGTATTGGAAATCGTGTCAACAAGAGGCTTCTGTCCATAACGATGGTCGTCGGCTCCATCTTGGCCAGAATTACTCTTAAAGCCCGGGCCTTCCTCGTGCAGTTTGTAAGTTAGTTTATTGCCTGTGACCGTGTCATAATGTTCTGGTCCGGTAGAAATGACATGTGAAGAACTTCCCCCCGTTGCGCGATTCCACAACCCCTTAGCGCCGTCAACAACGGAACCGAAAATTGAAGAAGCTCTTTCACCTAACGTCGATGTTCTACTTCCATTCACAACAATCGGACTTCCGGTCTGATTCGAGTTTCCATAACCGGGTTTCGATTGGTTACGATAATCGTTTACAAACTTTTCAAGACCACTCGTGTCGTATCCCGCCGCTTTCAAACCGGCGATGTTCGCATCCGTTTGCGCAGGACTTTCCTTTCTCCAATCAGCTTTGAATTCCGCAACATCCGCCGCACTCAACTGACGACCTCCTGTCGGCTTTCCATCGGGTCCAAACGATCCCGATGAAGCTAACGTTTGTCCTGGATCATGAGAAGATGGGGCTCCGTGTGCAGGGTTCGGACCGTCAGCATCTCCAAAGCCAATCGTTCCTTGACTTCCCGGTAAGCCGTCCTCTCTTCTTGTTGTAGAATATCCAGCTCCTGCAACTGCATCCGCACTACCTCGGGCAGCAGCTTCTTTTTGTTTAGCCTGAGCCTCCGCTTCGGCCTGAGCTTCTTCGATCTCACCTTGTTTCGTAACAAAGTCGGCCTTCCACTTGTCGGCTAAAAAGTTCGTGTTTGCTTGGAAGCCTCCGGACTCACTCCAGTTTCCCGCGTTCACTCCTCCGGATGCGTTAAGCGCCGCCGACATTCCATCTCTTTGATTGAAGCTTAATGTTCCTCCCGCGCCTTTCATTTGGTTTGCAAGTGAATTCTTCGCTTTGTTTTTGTCTCCAGGTGCTTCGTATCCGATGTTTCCACCGACACCACCTTTCTCGCTCCAACTGATTCCGCCATTGACTCCATTACTAAAACTTTTACTAAGGCTTGCACCAAATCCGTCTCCTTCGTTGTAACTGAGTGCTAAGCCCGTTCCACTTTGAGAAGTAAATCCTGTGCTTCCACTTACGCTTCCTGTTTTACTGTTGTAGTTTAGTCCTGCATTGAATCCGCCTTTTGTTAAACCGACATCCACCGATGTTCCACCTCGTTCTGAGATGCCGACGCTCACTGTGGCAGGTCCATATCCGACTCCTACGCTTGCACCAAATCCGTTCTCTGCGGAGTAGCTGAGGCCTACGTTAACCGCTCCTCCGGTAAAACTTTTCACTGCTGCGCCGGCCGCTCCTCCTACCGCACCGACCAGTGCGCCTTTTAATCCTCCGCTTGCCGCTCCTGTTGCGGCTCCAAGTCCGGCTCCCACTGCCATAGCGACCATCAGAGAAGCTCCGCCGGTGAAGGGCGCTGCTGCAACCGCTACAACTGTTGTTACTATTTGGAACTCTTGGCTTTGATACCATTGTTCTTTCGGTTTGTTCATCTTCTCCATCTGATTGGAGATGAGCCATGTCGGGATTCCGGTTGCTTTCGAAATTGCGTTTACAGTCTCGTCTTTGACATACGCTTTGACTGCGTCTTTCATACTACTTCCACCGACTAAAGCTCCGACAAGTGAAGCCGGTAATCCGGTTGCTTCCGCAACGGCTCCCGTTATGCGGCTTTGTGCTTCCGACTTCACGGCTTGGGTAAATCTTTGGCCCATGCTTCCGGATCCGCCGTTCATTCCATTCAAAATTGTAAATAGAAATCCCTTGCTTTCCTTCTCCGCGTCATTCGCCTTTGCTTGTTTCTCGATTCTATTTTGAATGTCTTCGGAGTAGACGGCATATTTTTGATTTACGTTCGAGAGTTGACTCTCTGCGTTTTGAGTTCCCACTAACTTCAAGTTGAAGTTGTAGCCTAAATTCGATATATCAAATCCGGATGTTACGATCAAATACTGCATTCCGTAGCTAATTTCTACGGGTATGCCTTTGACGCTCACCGAGCCTTTTAATTCTCTGCTTCCTCCAAAAACTGTGTCGTCAATGTTTGCTCCTTCATACATCGCCTTTCCAATCTTCTTCATATCTCCGCTTTGGCCTTTGAAACTTTCTGTTCCGAAGTTGTATTTCGATCCTTGTTCGTGATAATTTTTGAGTCCTCCCATTTCTCCTTCGAACATGCCTTTCAAGTCGCCTGGTAAAGCTTGAAAGGAGGCTACCGTTGTATCCCGATTTTCTTTGTAGAGTTCCTTTTTGTAGTCTCGGATTTCTTGATTCTGTGCGTATTCTTCTTTGATCTCGTTTGTTTTGTCGCTGAACTGAGCAAACATCGTCTCTACGTTCTTTTGGAGATTGTCGATGTAGTTTTTAACTCCCAGTACCATTTCCGCGTTGAACCTTGTCGCGTTTGGATTCATCATATCCACGCTCAAGTTTCCTGGATTGAACTTCGTCTCAATTCGTATATATTGATATTCTAAATCGGGAGAATAACTCGTGCTCTTCATCGCACTGCCGTCGATTTCGATTTCTCCGCTGTAGATCTGTCTGTAAGCGGATATTCCTTCTCCATCCGTTCGGAAAGAATATCCTGCGTCTCGGAGATATTTGTAGTCTTCTCCGTTCGTCAGAGCTTCGAGTAACGTCTTTTGAAGTTGGTTACTTCTTTCTTCGTTGTCTTTTTGAAGTTTCTTTGCGTAGTCGTCTAAGTATTTAGATACCGCGCTGTTTGCTGCCAAGTTGATTGCCTGGCTGCTTCCTTGGAGTAGGGTTTGTAATGCATTCAAATCGTTTTGGTTTGTCACAAGTGAATTCATGTGGGCAAGTAGTTCGTCTGCCTTTTTTTGTTTTTCTTCCAGCTCTTTCTCTTGTGCTTGTATGTATTGGCTCACTCCGTTTGCGCTTACTTCTTGTGGGAGTGTACTTTGTATGCTTGCGATCATTTCTTGGAGTCCATCCAAGAGTCCTTCTCCGATATTACGGTTTGCTAATTCTTTGGATTCGAGTAGCAACCGTTCTACTCTTTGTTTGTTTTCTTCTCCTTGTTTGTTTAGGTTGGTCGCCGTTTGGATCATTCCTTGGATTTGGTTGTAACTTTCTCCTTCGGAAATAATTCCTGCTACAGCGTTTTTTCCTTCTTGGATTTGTTTTTGAACTTGAGTTGTATTCTGAAAGTTTTTGTTGAGTAGGTTATCTCTGTAACTTAGGAAAGAATTTTTGGTATATGTAAGTCCTCTGTTATCCACTTCACTTGTAATTTCTTCTCCCAAGTTGTAGTATTTCTTTTTTAAATATCCTAAAGCGTTGTTTTTTTCTCTCACCGCATAACCAGTGTAAAGGGCTGCTTCATCGAACTTTGCTTCACTTCTTGCTTTGTCTGCTAACTCTTGATACTTCTCTGATTTTTCAAAGTATTCGTTTGCGGTTTTTAGATATGTGATCTCTTCGTCGACTACTTCTGCTTGTAACGTTGTTGCGACTGCAATGTCTGCGATCATGTTCGTATACAAGGTTTCTTTTGCTTGGCTTGTGTTGTTGCGACCGTTAAAGTTAAATCCTCCGTTGGTTCCATTGATTTCATTTTGCCAAAAGCTTTGGTTTTGTCCGCTCGTTGTAATTTGATTTTGAATCTGATTTAACTCTGTATTGTCTACGATATATGCCCCGTTTCCGTAAATCGTTTGTGCTAATGCATTGATTCGATTACTTGCGCTGAGTTCTGCTGTTTTGTAGGCTTCGCTTCTTCCAAAAGAATCTGCGATTGTTTGAGAGAGGTTGGCTCCTTGTCCGTTCCAACTTGTTTGGTTTTGCAGGTTTGTAATTGCTTGTTGCATTACGTTTCCTGCCGCTGCATATTGATACGTTTGATACAAACCTGTTGCTGCGTTGTAAAGCCCGGTTGTATTTGTCTCCGAGTTTGTAATTTGTGTTTGTAGTTGGTTTGCTTGTGAGGTTGCGTTTGTTTGGAATTGTGTTTCTCCGTCAGTTGCAGTTACCGCTTGTTGTAATATATCTTTTGCGGATAAATACCAGTTGAGTTCCGATTGTTGGAAGATTGATATTGTGTTGTCCCAGTTTTCTTGTCCGCTTCTGTATTGGCTATTTGCGTTATCTGCGCTTCCTGCAATTCCTGCCATTTGGTAACCGTAAACTTCTGTGACCCAGGCTCCTCTTGCCGCCTTCATGAGATTAATCTGATTATCATAGTTGGAAATTGTAGATTGTTTCGTTTGTTCCAGTTCTAATAGTTTTGCTTGGTATTCTTCTTCGTATGTTTGCGATCTTTCTTCCCAGTCTTTCAACGGATTGACCAAGGACAAAAACGTGGATGCAATATTTGTAAACTGAGTTTTCATACTCGTCCAAAAGTTCTGGTTTGCTTGCATCGCAGAGTCTATGTATTTGTATTTGGTTTGTATTTGAACTTGGTTATTTAATCCCAACGATCCATACCAGTTAGAGCTATTTAAAGCGCTTCCTCCCAAATATACTTTTGTTTCCAATGCAACACTCGATCCGGAAACTGCATTTCCCGCTTGGGAAGATTGTCCAAATGCTGTATTATAACTTCCGAATATTGCATTTCGAATATTATTGTTGTTTGTTATCTGTTGTTGGTTGAACGTCCCGCTTGCAAATACTGTATAGTTTTGGTCGATAACTGTGTCTCGGGTGAGATGCCCCCGTTTTTAGTACCAGTGTAAAGTGTCAAAATCCACTTAAGCAGAGCGTCTTAAATATTCCTCCGGAGTAAGTCCCCCAAGAGAACTATGTGGCCTTTCAGAATTATAGAAATTTCTCCAATCCTCGACAAGGCGCTGTGCTTCTTCAATATTCTTAAACCAATTTTCATTTAAACATTCGTTTCGCATTTTTCCGTTAAAGCTCTCGATGAAGGCATTCTCAGTAGGCTTACCCGGCGTAATAAAATGAATATCGACTCCTTTTTCAAAAGCCCATCGTAAAAAAGCTTTTGATGTGAATTCGGGACCGTTATCCACAACGATTTGTTTTGGCAGGCTACGGACTTCAGATACTTCATTCAAAATTCTTACTAATCGTTCCGAAGTGATTGAGAATTCCACCTGCGTTGCCACGGCGAATCGTCCAAAGTCATCGATGATATTCAATATTCTGAATTTTCTTCCCGAGTAGAGTGAATCCGACATGAAATCCATCGACCACCTTTCCTCCGGTTTCTTAGGAACAATCTTTGGAATCGCAGGTAACGATACTCTCTTTCGTTTCGGTTTGATTCGGTATTTTAAGCCCAATGCTGAATACAAGCGATAGATTCGTTTATGGTTTACTCGTTCTTCTTGCCGAATAAAATCATGAATCTGTCTGTATCCCGCCCTTTTATGCTTATACGCTAAAGTGAGAATTCGATCCTTCAATTCCATGTTTTTGTCCTGAAGCCTGGAACGATGTCGAAAGCCGGTTCTGGAGATTTGCAAAAGACGGCAGGATTTCCGTTCTCCAAGCCGCGTTTTGATTAACAGGAGCGCCTCTCGTTTCTGCTCACGGCTCACCACTTTTTTCGAGTAACATCTTGATCGCTTCATTTTCTAAAGCTAACTCTGCATACAGTTTCTTTAGCCTACTGTTTTCTTCCTCTAAAGTCTTCATCCGTTTTAGATCGTTTAGTTCTAACCCGCCGTATTTCGAACGCCAACGGTAAAAAGTGTTACCACTGATTCCGTATTTACGACAAAGTTCAGGAGTCGATATCCCTGATTCAGATTCCTTTAGAATCTTATGAATTTGATCTTCACTGAAACGTTTTTTCATGTTTTCCTCCAAAATTTTATGTTCTTGAGAGGATTTCAAACATTCTAAATGGTTCTAAATTCGGGGGCTAGGTCACGGGTATATCCGCAGAATTCGAATCTGTCACCACAATAGACACCGTTGGACTCGTAACCTCCAAATCCACCGACACAAGTTCCGCCGAAATCCCATGCTTGACAACTGATTTGGTAATGTGAGTTTTCAATATATGCGGACGAACCATATGAACCTTGGCCCACCGTGCCGGTTTCATCCGATTGATAGACCAAAGAACCGCTGCTCGCTCTCCATCCATATACACTTCCATTACTGTTATACGTGATCGATCGATTCCCACTGGCTACGTTGTTACATCCTGATCCTTCATAATTCGTGCAACTTATGGAAGAGTTCCCCACGATCTGAGAATACGCAACCGTCTGTGTCGCATACGTCTCCTGCCATTTGGTTATATTCCAGTAGTCTGCTTTTGCGGTTGCGTTTGTTATCTGACTTTGGAAAAAATTTCCTAGTGTTTGCGCTAACGTGCCGAGGGATGCGTTAGAATTCAGAGCCTCCTGTAGATCTTCCAACAATTCGTCCATGTCCCCAAACACGGATGTCAAACTCGGATCACTCGATGCATTTGTTTTCAATTGATTTTCTTGAGAACGTATATTTGTAATTGTGGATTGAAGCGCGTTTCTCATTTGGCTTTGAGCGTTTGCAATCAATTGTTTGTTTGCCAACCATTGGGCTTTTGTTTGTTCGATTCCATTCAAATAACTTAATTTATCATTTTCGAGTCCTGTAATCGATTGATTCCATTGCAGGATTCCATTCTGGATCGCATTTAAGGAATTCTGTTCCCAGGTGTTTTGTTTGTTAAGTAAATCCTGCCATTTAGAATCCCAGAGCTGGGTTCCTTGGTAATAACTCTGTGCCGCTTGTGCGGGGTTTGTTGCTTGGGCGGCAGGAGTAGTGGTTACAGTTTGTACAGTCGGATTGATCGTATTCACCGAATTTGTGTTCGTCGATGTTACGTTGTTCGATGTGTTTTGGGATAATGTCGCTAAAAAGATTTGTAACTCTGCTTGTATGTATGCGTTTACGTCTGCGATCCATTGGTTCTTTGCCTGTTGTTTCTGCAGTTCCAGTTGTGCTCTTACAGCGTCTTTGTAAACGTTTACGTTATTCACCGTGTCCGAGTTATTCACTCCACCCACGATCGCTTCTATCTCCGCGTTGACTCCCGTTTCCCAAGCGGCTTCTAAAACTTGTTCTCCGTTGTTCACCGAATTTAAAAACGTTCCCGAATCCGTGGCTCCGGCTTTTGCCGCGTCCACGTAAGGTTTTAATTCGTCGTTTGCAAATTGTTTTGTCGATCCGAGTGTAGGCACACTTTGAGCGTCCAGAGAACTGGAGGACAAAAAACTGAAAACGGTCAGAGGTATGACAAAGGATATATGAAACGAAAAGATCGTGATTAAACTGACGATCTTCGTTTTAAAGCTAAAACGATTCGGAGAACTGACGACTGAGCACGGAAAACTGGGGACAGTGGGGCGAATTTTTCTTCGCTTCCGCGAAGAAAAACCGCGCTCTTCGCTCCAATCTGCATCGCAACATGTTAGCATTTCCGTATATTCCAGTTTCATCCTTCAATTCATGTTGCGTCGCAGGATTTCTGCTGCGATCGCTTTCGCTTCGTAGTTCGATGTTTGGTCTTTAAAACTCAAAAGCTGAATTCCAAACCCGTGATGCAACTTTTCCCCCGTTTCCGTCCTCTAAAGACTCGAACAAGATTGAAAAAATTTGTGATTTGTGTCAATTATCATATCACTGACAAATAACAAAAATTAGGCGTTCAGCAAAAAAAGATTCATATTGTGATGAAAATATTACGATGTATTCACAGATAACATGCAGACAGCGACCCATTCATCAGTCATACTTCCTACAATCCCTAAAAAAAACAGGAATTCATACGATACATTCTGGAAATTCAATGTCGCTAACGGCGTTATTACTTCCGAGCAGCTCAAAGGGTTACCGAAATCCACCGTTCACTCTCTAAAAAACAAAGATCCAGATTCCTTTCGTCATATCTACGGGTTTCGGTTTAACGGGATGGAGCCGAATCTTCAAAGAGAAGCTAACTACCTTTCCATACGCTTGGAAAACTCTCTTACCCTTCAAAAAGGGATCATCGCTCTTGCAAAAATCAAACTATGTCTTCTTCAGATCAAATCTCTTCCGAAAAAGATGAAAAACTCAATTCAAGTTAAAGAAAAAATCGTCCGTACCATTCAAAGAGTAAGGGACGACCTTGGATTCGAAAGAACATTAAGGAAGTTTCATATCTCAAAGTCCACTTTTCACAGCTGGTTTTTCCAAGTGCGGTTCCGATGTAGTAGTTCCTGGGAAAAACTCTGCCACAAGCGGTTTGTCGGTCAGATTTCAGTCAAGGAAATCGATTCTTTAAAAAATCTTCTTTTGGAAAAAGCTACTTTGTTTTGGCCTCTTTCTTCCATTTGGGGATACGCTAGAAAAAACGACATTCTGCATTGCAGCTTATCTTCCTTTTACAAATGGGCGAGAGTGATTCGTCCCGAACTCTTTTCAAACAAGTTTAAGAAGCTAAAGAAAGAAGGTTTTAAAACCTACCGTCCCAATGAAGTTTGGCATTGCGATATCACTCAGTTTGTCACCAAAGACAACGTCAAATCTCATATTTACATCTTGATTGATAACTTCTCTAAGATGATTTTAGCGTTTAGAGTCGCTCCCCAAGTCGACAGCGACATCTGTGCTTCGTTAGTCGAGGAAGCCATTTCCAAGTATCAAACCTCTTTTTCCAAATTGACCTTGCCCGATCTTTTTCCTTTAATCAATCTCAATCTTTCTAAAGAATCTTCTTTCGTTCATTTGATGACCGACGGGGGGCCCGAAAATCAAGGCGCTCTCGACAGAATCATTTTTGATTACAAGCTTCCAATCAACAAAATTACCGCAGGTAAAGACGTTTCATTTTCTAATAGTCCCATAGAGGCAATCCACAAAATCACAAAGTATCAGTGCCTTCATCATTTAGATATTCCTAATAGACAATCTTTGATTCAAAAATTGTCCGAATGGATTCCCATCTACAACGATCAACGGCCCAACAGAGCCGGCCGTTATCTACTCACTCCTTCCGAAATCTTTCGCGGTAAATCCATTGATTCTAATTTGCTAAACCAACAATCGAAAGACGCTAAAAAACAAAGATACCTCCTTAATAAAGTTACATCCTGTGGAGTTTGTTAGAATACAGGTTTCAAATCCGGTAATTAACCCAATCATCATTTACACTTTTATAATGTGATGTCTCTCTTCACATCATCCCTGCAACTTTCATGCCGGTTCACTTTTGTGAACCGTTTAGTCCAGTTTGCACTCGGAATGTGCTGGTGTCGTCCCAGTTTTCTTGTCCCGTTCTAAATTGGCTATTTGCGTTATCTGCGCTTCCTGCGTTCAGAGGACAGTTGGGCGAATTTTTCTTCGCTTCCGCGAAGAAAAACCGCGCTCTTCGCTCCAATCTGCAACGCAACATTTCGCTTTTTCCGTATATTCTAAAGTAAGAATAGAAAGATTCATGTTGCATTGCAGTATTTCCGCTGCGATCGCTTTCGCGGTTGTGGATCGAGGTTTTGTCGTTAAAAAGAAAGTGTGAACCGCTGGTTCGCACTTTCTTTTTCAAACTCTTGTCATGTTCTAATGTTCTTTCGTTTAACATTGAATAAGGAGTTTCAACTAACATATAAATTTGCCGTTCTTACTATACTCATTCTATATAAACATAGATTAGAGTCAATATCCTCTTGATTTTCTTTTTCGTTAAACGATAAAAAAGACAAAACTTTGCGACTTTTTTCACTAAAGATTCTAAAGTTAATTCTCGAACGAAAGTTCTTCATTCAAATGGATTCCTTTTGCGGGCCATGTTTCATAATCCAAGACTCTATCGTTTTCGGTTCTTGTTAAAGCAGTTTTCGGTTGTCATTGTTTTCTCCTTCTTTACTTCGGAAGATAGGGAAGAACGCCTTGAATCCGCTCCAAATCCTCCGGAAACACCTGAACTTTCACAAGGCTTTCCTTCTCTGCGTCAAAGTAAATGCAACTCACTTCCGGATTCCAAGCTACTTCCACATACATCTTTTGGCCCGTCGTTTTGTTTCGAACCGCTTCCCCTAACACATATCCTTTCTCTCTCTTCTTTCCAACTTCTTCCATTCTTCCCCCAGTTTGAAAACTCACTCTTCTGGGTTCCGATTTTTCCTCTTTCCTTTTTCTCTCCCTTACGCTTTGTCTTTAATGCGAAAGGGAGTTTTTTGTTTTGGTTCTATTTTAGTCAGCTTACAAACAATGTAGTGGACTCACGGCTCTTTCACTCTTTATTTTTCTTTAGGTTTAACGTCTTCCATCAATTGCAGTTTCTCTAATTCTCTTTGGGGAGAAATTCCCCACAAAAAACAAGATCCACGATTGCTACCTTTCATGTGGATTCTGCACTGAACTCAATCCATCGCTTTCGCGAGCTGTAGTTCAAAATCAAATCACTTCCTCTCACGGGTGATCTTGAAACCTTCTTTCTTAATATCTTCCGAATACGCGTGAAACTCTGTTAAAAATACATTTTTGCTTTTGGTTCCCGGATACGTTTCGAGGATCGTAAGTTTGAAAAGTAAATAACGACCGTAGAAGACATCTTGCGGTTTTATCTTCGTAAAAATCTCTCTTTCAAAAGTTTGTTCTTCGGGAGCATCCTTGAGTTCCAATTCAAAGGAATCATTTTCAATCGGATAATTGTGATATATGAGAGGATCGTCTAAATTTGCCATTGTCTCTCCACCTTCTAATTCATATACATCGATTCGTACTTTTTTGATCCTTCCGTTTTCTTGAAAAGAAGTCGCATCTTTTGCCAATCCATTCAAAAAACTGAAATAGTTTTTCTGGCTCTTCCCTGCAAGTTGATGATAATGATTCAAATTATCATCAAAATAATTGTGCACGTATATCCATTCCCCAATTCCTTGATTTTTGCTTACCCCCCAAGCCGTGTCCTTGTTGTAATCCTTAATCGCATTGGGAAAATAGAAATTCTTTGGTTTCCCTTTCTCAATCAAAGTAGAACTTGCAACCAAAACCTTATGTTCATCTGGCCGATAACATTTCTTGAAAATCGGAATCAAATCCTTTCTTGTCTTCTCGCCTTCCGCTTGTAACATGAACGTTACTCCTAATGTAATCAATATTGCTAATATTCGTTTTCGGTTCTTCATATATCTTCCTTAGTCCTTGGTTACGTAGTAGGCTTTGTTTCCACCCAAATTGAACTTTCCGTATTCATAATGGGCAAACATTCCATTTCCTTTGTAACCGTTTGTATTCGCATTGCCATACGGGTCAAATACAACCCAACCTTTCGAGTCATATCCTACGATCGCATTTCGGTGATCCCCAACCGGAAATTTTCCACCCGCAGACACAATGTTCCCGTTTCGAATGGCGGCCTGAATCGCAGCTTTCTTGTCATCGAAACTCAAACCTTCTCGATTATTGAACAGATGCTGTGTAAGTCCATATTCTCTGTTCAGTTTTTCATTAGCAGGATAGTCTTGTAACTCTTGCCCACCGTTTTTGTGATCATTACGATTCAAAATCCCTTTTCCTAACGCGGTCGAAAGCATATCATCCACCATTTGTTTCGATGGATCTCTTGGAGTCGCTCCTGCGTGTTCAGCCATCACCGCGTTCGTCGTTGGAAAACATTGTGCTGAATTTCTTAGATGATAATCTGGATCGCTTGATCTCATCCCAAGAAAGTTTTCGCTTTCTCTTTTGAAATATTCGCTCGTCTTGTTATCCAACTGAAGGTCATACTTTCCGTTCGTGATGATAACTCCTTCACCGTTTCTTAATATAGCTTTCTTTCCATCGATCGATTGAATCTTGTCTCCATACATTGCCGTTAACGCTTCCGTATGGATTCTTTCCTTGTTCTGGTTGTAGTATTCAATCCGAGATTCGTTGAATCCTTTCGATTTACTTCCAGCAATATCAGCCGACAGCTCTTTCAACTTCTTGTATTCGGGTGAACTTTCGCTCAGGCCATTGGCTTTTGCAAAATCCTTCAACGCCGCTTCCACATTGCCCGATTTCGTTTTGTCAAAGCTGTTCACTTGGTCTAAGATCTTGTCAATCCCCTTGTTTACAAGTGGACCGTTCAATTCTCCATTTGCCGCAATTCTCTCCTGCAACATCTTCACACTGTCGTTGTGAACCAGAATACATTCCTCACTCACGTAGTAGGTGTGATAATCTTCGACCTCGAAGTTGAACACACTCGTCTTTTCTTTCAACGTTTCTTTCTCGATCGAATGAATCGTTACCGTATTGCCCGATTTGTCCAAAAACAAGTCTTTGGTCGTAAGTTCGCTTGCTAACACAAAGCCTCTGTTGTCCGTAAAGAATCTGTGACCGGGTGTTGTATTTACTTCTTCTCCGTCTCCAAAGTTGATTTTCAAAAGTTCTGAACTTTCATTGTTAAACAAACGAACCACGGATTTGAACGTCTGAGTGTTTGTTCTCGGGTCATACGCCAAGACTTCCTCTCCGACTTTGATTCTCTCGATCGTTTTTAATCCTCTGCCTGTTAATACAAGTGTTCCCGCAACAAAACAAAGACTTTCTACTTCATTGCCACCGAACGCGTTCTTAGCACCATCCCAAGCACTTGAGGCAACTCCGACAACGCTGTCGATTGCTCCATCGATCTTGTTACCAACCCAATCCAGACCGCCGCCTAACGTCTCAGCCGCCTTACCCAGAATGTGATCGAGGATTCCGTCTTCTTCTCTTCTTTGAGTTTCAACGCCCATACCTTCTAACTTGCCCTAACCCGGAAACTGCTGGAATTGCATTTCTCCCAAAGCATTAGTCGTTTCGAAGCATTTTAGCCTTAGAAAAGTTTCAACCCTGAAAAAAAATCCCGTACAAGCGGTTTTGAAAATACACAAAACTTTTCCCCTAAGAACACTTTTAGAATATTCAACTTTCTTCATGTCTTTCCGAAGAAACCTGAAAAATACGAAGGACTTTTTAGGATTTCACTTCCAAATTTCGGAAAACTTCGGATTTCTTCAGATTTTTCAAGCATACAAGCAACAATCTTGCTCGTTTCCTCGCCTCCCATTCGTATTTCGCAAGTATTCACCGATTCAAGACGATATTCGCTCTTTCTGCTTCTCCAAAATCTCCCTTAGGTTCCAGACAAGGCTCACACAGGACTCGAACAAGTACCGAACAGGACCCATTTGAAAATTACAAGTCTCGAACAAGTACCGCACAGGACTCGGATAGGACCCATTTGAAAATAAAGATTTACCGAATTCTTCCATCAAAGTTTTCTTTTTTCATCGATAGTCGAATCCTTTTACCAAAAAAGAAGGCAACTAAAGAGAAAACCTCGACCTTTCAAAGAAAACTCTCTTCTCCAATACCTCCTGAACCTCATTCGAAACCAAAGAATTCAAATCAACTTCTACTAATATATGTGTAAGCAATTTCCTTAGCGAATTTCGAGGCGGTTGGATCAGCAATCACGCGGCCAATCAAAATCGAAACTTGGAGGGATATAATATAAGTAAAGGAGGCAAGGATGAAAAAAGATAAATCTGTTTTGAAACTGTTTCTTCGGATCGTTTTGAAGATTCTCGATCTGATCCGAATATTCTTCGGATAATCGAATACGTTGCGAGGATCGGTAAAGTGGGGCTTTGAGCCCTGCCTTACCGGGTTTACCGTTTCTCGATTTGGATTTACCCTTACTTTTCGGAGTCCATAAAAGAAAGGAAACCGAAACCGGATTTTCGGAACTTCTCGAATCTGTGTTAGTAAATGCTAGTCTTTTTTCGGCGGATAAATTCGGAAATATTCGATTTTAATCAAAAGAATTAGGTTTCATTGAGAGTTCTTTCGAAAACGAGAGAAAAGTAGATTTTTCCTTCTGGAAATATTCCATATCTTCCATTCTTCATTTCAAAAAGTTTTGGAGTTAGCGGGGTGGTGTTACTCTTCCCCCTCCGCCCGATGTTTCCATCGGGTTTGTCTTTAGAAAAGATTCCAAAGATCGCTTTTTTGAGTTTAGAGGCTCCAAAACAAGGAGCGCAATGATAAAGGCAGGAGTAGTTTTCTTTCTCTTGAGAGGTTCGAGAGAAGTAGTTCGAAAAGGCTCTTTCAGGTTCCTGTTACTGGCAACTCGTTTTTCCAGACAGCAGCGTTTTAGGACTCACACAAGACTCATTTTCGAAACTTTTTTTAATCAAAACGAAAAACTTTTCCACCCACACACCTTCTTTCTTTAGCCGCAAATCTTCCGGCTCTCATGTGGCAGAATGTTTGTTCTGTCAAGCGGATGTGAGGGAATCCGAGCGTGTGCGGTGGAAAGAAGGAATTGTTTTTCGGCACAATAACGCACTGTATAAAATTAGAATATACGCACACGCGAGGACACTTCGGATATTAGCTAATATCGGAAGTGCCGAACATCCGCGTCATGAGAGCCGGTTAAACGATAATATTGAAAGTAGGTGTGTGGGTGGAATATGCAAGTGCCGTTTCATTCCGATGTAACGGCATCAAGGAAGCCATTGTGGTTTCCCAGCTTCTCGGCACCAAGTCAACGGCGTCTAATTCCCGCGTAACCGCTTGCGGGCTTTCGCCAAATCCTCGCGGCTTTGTTTCAGGTGGGGAATTTCCCCACTTGAGAAAACAGCTTTCCTTCTTTCAGGCTCGGACTTCGGTTACGCGTCCGGAACATTAAACGCCATTGAAATCGTTTCGTATTTGGAAAACTTTTCGATTCACAGCTAAATAGGGAAGCATCCTTCTACATCCTTGAAAGGAGAGTCCTGTTTCATTCGAAAACAGGATTAAGGAAATTTCAGGATTTTTCAGGGTAGTTTTGAAGTGAGGAAAATCGAGGAAATTTGAGGGAAAAATCGCAGTTTCAAATACAAGAAGATCAAGCAGAAAGCAATGCTCCTTTCCTTGAAATCAAATCTTCCGCTTCCCTCCCATTCTTTCTCCGATCACTCGCAACTTTCTTCTAATCTCTCTTTCCTTCTCGAAATGATTCTTCCATTCCAAGATCATCGTTTGAACTTTCTTTTCGTATTGAGTGAGGAGAGAGATTAGCTTTTTCACTTCCTCTCTTTTCTTCGTTGAACTCAACTTCTCGAATCGATTCCAAAATCCTTCGATTCTTTTTTGGAACAGTTTCTCTTCTTCCGTTGTCGATGACTTCGAATTCACCAACCTCAAGGTTACTTTGGTTCGTTTGCTCTCTCTCATATACTAAAGACCCTGAACCCGTTTCTTTTCTCCAACTGAAAGGAGCTTCTCCACAATTTCGGAATCTTCTTTGGCTAAAGTCGTTACTTGAGCTTCCAGCTTTTCTTTCTGCTTCCTTACTTGAACGAGCTTCCCAACCAAACGACTCACTTCCGCTTTCTTTGCCGATGCACTCAGCTTGGAATATCTCTTCTGAAATTCTTTTACCTTGTCCTTCTTTGTGAGAGTTTCTTTTTTCTTCTCGGTCTTCTTCTTGGCCGGTTTCGGTTCTTTGGTTTTTAATTCCTTCTTTAATTCCGTTACATATCTCCGAGCCGTTCCAAGTGGTATATTCTCATTCTCTGATACTTTCTTGGCTAAGTCATGCTTCTCGTTCAAAATATCACCCTGATATTTTGATTTTTCCTTTGGGCTTTGTTTCAAAGGTTCTCCTTGAACTTTTGATCTTGAAGAGTCTGTTCCAACCAATGAAAAAGATTTCTTCTTTGATTCTTTGTCTGATCCGACTTTCAAGTCCGCGCCTTCAAGGTTTGTTCCCTGCGCTTGCTCTTCTAAGGTGCCAACTTCACCGAAGAATAGCCCAAGCCCCATTTCAGATTCCGTTTGTTCTTCCATTGAAGAAGTTTCATTCTCTTGTTTTGTTTCTTCTTCTGGATTCTCAGCTAATGAATGAGACGATTCATTCTTGCGGTTCCCGCCTCGGTTGTCTTGCAAGAGATCATCTTTGTATTTCCGAAGGATTCTTCTCTTTAGCCGCTCTTTTCTTTGCTCCGCTGTTAGATGTCTGCGAAATAAATTGTCTCCTTCTAATATATCGTATTCCTCTTCGTCGTTAAGTTCGTTCATATAATAACGGACAGGGATACTCTCGACACGACGACGCACGTTCTCGTCTTCGTGGTCCTTCAACTCAAGAGCGATTCGGTAACGGTTTTCTCCTGTAATGATCGTCCCGTCCTTCTTCGCTGTAAGTGCGTCCAAAATTCCATTGAGAGCAATGTTCTCTTTGAGATTTGCGTATTCTTCTTCACTCAAAGGGTCAAAGTCGTTTTTCGGATTCGGCTTTAAACTCGAAGGGAGAACCATCTTTACAATCGGGTTGAGGGTCACTCCTTTTGGAATATACTGTTTTTTGAATGTAGATCCGGGACGGGGACTTGCTTCTTGCGTTTCCATCCATTCTTTTGCTCTCTCTTCTTGGCTTCTCATACATTCACCCTCCGATTTGTCTTGAACGATTCTGATTCTCCTTCAAGTTCCATTACTTCTTCCGCCAATGCCTCAAACCAAAGATCGCCCTTGCTTCCAGGTTTTAATTCTCTTCCTTCCTCCGATGCTTTCTCGATTCCACTGAGCTTTCCGATACTCACACGAGAGACTCGAATCTTCTTTTTCAAATTTAGGATTCTCTCGCTCTCTTGTTTGCCTCGTCCCACAAGAGAAGGAACGACGACTAACTTCTCGGCAATCCCTTGGGCTACTTCCTCTAAGTCTTTCATCCCTTGAAACGACCACCTCTTCGGACAAACAGGAGAAAGAACCAAGTCCGCAACCAGAACTGCAAACTCAAGCTCCACAGACAAATGTCCCGGCGTATCGAGTATGAGATAGTCGTAGCTTAATTTTTGAAATTCACCCCCAAGAACCGAAAGAAGATATTCCACTTCCAAATTCTTGACTCCCGCTCCAAACGAAAGCGTGGAAGGCAACACATCCAAGCCCGCAAATCTACTTTTGTGAATACACTCTCCAACCTCTCTTTCTCCCAAAAGAACGCTCAGTATGTTTCTCTCTTCCAACACTCCGCGTTTTAAGTATCTCAGGAAGAAATCGGTTAGGTTGTTGTTCAGATCCAAGTCAGCCGCAAGAACTCTCTTTCCTCTTCTTGCAAGTTGAATCGCTAAATTCGTGGAGTGCGTTGTCTTTCCAACCCCTCCCTTGGATGATGCGATCGCTACAATATACATGCCTTCGGCCTCCCTAACATTCGTTAGCTTTTTTGATTTCTTGTTTTTAGTTTTGAATGAAAGAAACCGCTAAAAGAAGAAGTCCTCCTTCATCCGATTCCTTTCGTTTGGTTGTTTAGAGATATGGAATGTTTTAGAATTCTAAAACGAGAACATCCACTCTCTCAATTGGAAAATCAGCTCGTGTTCGGTTCTTCTTGGTTTGAATCTTTGTCTTTCGAGACAGTCTCTTCTTTTTTCGAAATCCTTCCCACAAGAGAAGTCGAATCCGGTGTATGGATCGACGGGTGAGTCTTGTCATACACTTCCTTGAGTTTTCGAATCGCTACGTGGGTATATATTTGGGTCGTGCTTAGAGTCTCGTGTCCAAGCATCTCCTGAACATGCCTAATATCCGCTCCGTTGTCCAGCATCCCCGTCGCAGTCGTGTGACGAAAGATATGCACCGCTTGCCGCTTCCTTACATCCGCCGCCTCTCTAAACACCGCAAAGAGGCTCGTAATACTCGCATGCTCCAGCTTCTTGCCGCTCTTACCTAAAAACAAATGGGGCTCGTCCGTATTCCGCAATAACGCGACCCTCGACCGCTCTAAATATCTCCTTACCCACGACAATGCCCTTTCACTGATCGGGATCAGTCTCGTTTTCTTTCCCTTGCCTTCTCGAACAAGAACCGTCCTTCCAAAAAAATCAATATCACTCACATATAAATTTCCAAGCTCCATTCTGCGTATCCCCGTCGAATACACTACCTCAAGCATCGCCCGGTCCCTGAGTCCTAATACGTTTTTCACATCCGGTACAGACAAGATCCTCTCCGCTTCTTCCACACTGAGTACGTTGTGCGGTATGTTCCGTTTCACATACCTCGGGATCTCCCAATCCAAAGAAGGGTCCACAAGCAACACGCGCTTTCTTGCAAGCCATCCGAAATATTCCCGCACGCTTGCAAGTCGTTTGTGTTTGTTGTTGTTCGAAAGCTCTTTTCCGTTGTATTTGTTTTTCAATCCGACTACCTGATTTCTGTATCTTTCCAGTAAAGACAAAGTTACTTCGTTCGGATACCGAATCTCTCGCAAAGCACACCATTCAAAAAAATCAATGAGGCAAGCATGCGTATTTTTTAATGTACTCAGGCTGTGTCCTTTTCCCGTCCGGTTCCTCTCTAAATAGCTGTAACAGTAGTTCTCAAAACTCCCCACCGGTGAAATTCGTAACGTCTCTAACTTCTCTTGCCAGCTCATTTGAATTCAAAACCAACCTGCAAGCAGCCGCACGGACAGCGTCCGGAAAAACTTTTTTGGTCCTAGAAGACCTTTTTTGGATGTGAAATCCGTGTTTTGCACGGAAACATACTCTAAACCCCAACAGAATGCGAGAGTGAGGGGGCGGCTACCCCCAGGCGAAGGGCAGGCGACCCCTAGGCTACCCCCCGGCGAGGTTGCCGTTTTGCTAGGCGAGGTTAGTCTTTTTAGGGGTGAGGTTTGCGTCAAACGTGCGGCAAAAAGCAGGTTTTCCCGAGCCTTGCTGGTAGGGATACAAACTGTGTGCATCCACAACGGAAATTTCTCCAAATTCCACAAACAAAAATATACAAGAAGTTCGGTATATTCGGATTCTTTCATACACTCTCCAACCTCTCTTCCTTTCTGGCAAGTCCTAATACCTCTCTCCAAGACAATACTGTGTTTCCTTCCACTAACAAGCCTGAGTCTTCGGAATCTGTTCCCCGTTTTTCTCCCGTTTCTCTTTCTTGGGCAAAAGAAAGTCCAAGGGCAAATTCCTCTCCTTCTTTTCCCTCTCCGTCGTAAAGGAGTTCGTATTCTGTGATTTGTCCCACTCGGCCATTGCGTACGATTAAATACTCAAGCTCTTCTAATCGCCTCAAGTGGACCCGAAGTCTTGTGTCGCTCATTCCGAGTCGTTCCCGCGCATCCCGTCTTGTAAAACGAACCTCGCTCTTGGAAATCTCTTGAGTTTCGCTCTCTTGCTCGACCATCGTATGAAGGGAAAACAAGACTTCCTTAGTCTGGGGTGTGAGTTCTTCGAGGGTTCTTCCCAAAATCTTGGATGCGAGAATACTTCCAAGCTCCAAGTCTTCTCTTGCCACCTCGATGTATTCAAAACTCTCTCCGTTCTCGTCCTTTCCTAATTTCTTTTCTCTTTGGTATTGGTGCAAGAGTGCGATCGATTTGATTAAGGTTAAATATTTCTTTTGGTCCCGGCGCATCCTGAGTTTTGTATCCGGGAACTTTAACTCTTTTGCATACGGGTTCACAACCACTAAAGGACGAAGAACCCTTTGTATATTCTTGTGGAGTTTCAAAATCTTCTCTTTGTCTCTCTTCTTTACGATTCCTTCCAAGGTCTCCAGTTCTCTTTGAATCTCCAGGATCGTTCTTGTTTGTTCTCTTCCTTCGTTCACCGTGAGAATGAGACATCGGTTCTCAAGCTCCTCATCGATCTCCAAGTTGGTGGTTGTGAGGAATATCACGACCGGTCCTTCCACGCTGTATTCTTCCGTCACAGTTCTTCCGGTGGTCGGGTCTTTCATTGCGCTTGCGATGCTGATTTTCTTTTCACTCTGCAAAATCTTTAACGCATACTTCGCTCTCTCAGCTCCTTCTTCTTCCGAGATCGCAAGAACTTTGTTTTTGAGATTGGTTGTGGACATATAGAAAAGAGATTGGCCGGTCATCGCTGAATACTTCTCTTTCTCTTCTTCCGGCACAAAGTCGAGGACCGCATCCATCAAAGTCGATTTACCTGCCGACGAAGAAGATTGTATGATAACTGCCAAAGGATTCTCCGTTCTTCTTGTGATACTCGCAAGATACCCCACAAGTGAATTCACTCTCTCTCCCACAAGCCCGCATCTCTCAAAGTCCATTAAGATATTGTAAAGTAGGGATTTGTCTTCTAAATACAATACCGCTTCCGCCCTTTCCTCGGGGGTGAGCTCAACTTCCGTCTTTACGTTTCTTTCTTTTTCTTTCTGGTTCAATACATCTTCTAATACGTTGATGAGTTTCCCCAGTTCCTTCTTGATCGTTTCCTCTTTTTCTTTTAACTCGTGGGTGGCCGTCCCTAAATACGAAGTCCTCGCTTTGTAGCTGAGTAAGTCCACGTTGTCTACGTGATACCTCTCTCCTTGGCTTACCTTCAAAGTCACTTTCAACGTCTCAAGGCTTGCGTTGTTGCGAAAGAGTCCTTTCGCTAAATACGTTCTTTCTGGGAAATCTACTTGGACTTCTTCTTTGGTGACCTTTACTTCCGGTTGAGTTTGTGTTTGGGAAGCGGTCAGGGCGGCCAGTCCTTCCGAGGTCAAGAGCGGTTCTTGTGGCCGCGCGGTGGAAAGAGTTGTTTCAATGGGAAAGAATTCTTGGATTCGTGGGCTTTGCTCTTCCTCTGTTAAAGGAACGCTCTCCTCTAAAAGTCCCAAGAGTGTGTCTTGAACTTCTTCGCTTCGAACCGCCACTTCGTTCACATCCATTCCAAGCGGTAACAACACTCGATGGATTAAAATTCCTTTGTCTTTCAGTCTCTGATATACAGAAGCAGCTCCCTTGTCTCCTGCCGCGTCCGCGTCATACGCGATGTATATCTTTTGAATTTGTTTTTCGAGGATTCTTTCCTGGATTACTTCCGTGAAGCCTTCGATTCCATAACTGCATGTCACGTTTCGGATTCCGTTCTCCCAGAAGGTAAGCGCGTCGAGAATCGATTCGCAAAGCACTAACTCTTTCTTTTCAAACGCGTCTTCTTCATTCCAGATCCCTAAATGTCTGCCCGGTAAGTAAAGATGATTGGGAATCGCTACCTCTCTACTTGCTACGACTCTTCTTCCATACATCCCGCAAAGTTCGCGGCCTTGCGTGAAGATCGGAAATACGATTCTTGCCTTGAAATACTCATTTCCACTCTCTCCAAAAATCCCGAACTCCTTAAATACCTCTCTCGCTCTTCTCCCTACGTTGCTTCCTCTCGATGGCAAAATCTTTCCTAAACTTCCATCGCTGTAACCGATCTTAAATTTGGATATCGATTCCTCACTTCCCACCTTTCTCGTTTGTAAATACGAGAGCGCGTTCCTATTTTGTCTCAATGTGCTTTCGTAATATGCCAAAGCCTGAAAGATCAGTTCTCTTTCTTCACTATTTAGTTTCTCCGTCGTCGGGATCTTTCGTCCTAACGCCTTCTCCAATGCCACCGGTGTTTGAGGTTTACCTCCCAGAGACACCGGCCGCGGTTTGAACTTGAGTAGCACTTCTACCGCTTCGTTAAACCCCAAGCCTTCCCGTTTCATCACAAAGTCGATCGCGCTTCCGCCCGTCTTGCAAGCTCCCATGCAGTGCCACAGATTCTTTACTGGCGTTACGATGAAAGACGGCGTGCGGTCGTCGTGGAACGGGCACTTTGCTACCCAGTTCGTTCCGTGGTTCTTCAGCTCGATCCCATAGCTGCGGACAAGTGCCAGGAGGTCCGTTTCCGTTTTCAGGCGGGTAATCTCTTCTTTTGGAATAAAGGGCATGGGGCGAGGCTCCTTTGAGGATACAGTATAAAGGTTGAATAACAGGGCAAAAGATGATTCAATCAATTGAATCAATATATCAATCTAAAGACTGTACATGACAAGAGAAAATTTACCTTTCTACTCGTTTTTTTCTTCTTTTTCAAGAATTACTTTATATTTTTTCAAATATATACAGCCTCTACGCTCCATGTATAAGGATTGAATCATGCCGTCTTTTGGTGATAAAGTTAAGAAATTAAGAAAGGAAAAGGATTGGTCGCAAGATGAATTCGCCGCTAAGATCGGAGTCCATGGTCGACACATTGGAAAATATGAAAACGGCTCAACCATGCCAAACTCTGAGACGGTCATTAAGATGGCGAAAGTATTTGAAGTCTCAACAGACTATTTACTTTTAGAAGAAGGAAATGCAAACCCTGCCTCCAAAATTAGAGACCAGGCTTTACTCAAAGAATTTGAAATTGTAGATCAGATGAGCGAAAAAGATCGAGAAGTCATTAAATCACTCATAGACGCTTTCATCAAAAAAGGACGAATGGAACAGGTTTTAGGAAAATAATAGAATAAAAATCTAAAAAAAGTTCAAATCGCTAAAAGAAACATATATGATACCAAATCAAACATCCATAGTTTATTAAATTTACTGAATATAATGAACTCTTCCATGAAAGCAATTCATCCCAAATTCATCACAGACCATAAAGGCAAAAAACTCTCAGTCGTTATTTCAATCAAAGAATTCAACACTCTTTTAAAAGAACTCCAAAATGCACGTCGTAGTCGGGCAAATGACAAAGAACCAACTAAAAAAGAAATCCTCGCAAGTATCAAACAAGGGATGAAAGAGGTCGAACTCCACAAACAAGGTAAAATAAAACTTAAATCCGCTAAAGAATTGCTCGATGAACTTTAAAAAGAACAATCAATGATTAGAACAAGAATCACTCCCAAAAACACAGATCTCCATCTTTCCATTCCGGAAATGTATGTAGGGAAAAATATCGAAGTCCTCCTTTACGCAGTCGATGAAATCAAAGAAGAACCAAAAAGCCCGGTTACCATGAAAGACTTTCGTGGAACGCTCTCAAAAGAATCAGCCGCTAAACTCCAAGAAAAGATTCAAAAGAAAGAGAAGAATGGAACTGAAATTCCTTCTAACATTCTAAATACAAAAAAGCCGACGCTCCCGCCGGCCAAGTTTGGTACACGTTACACTTTCGATTTTAAAAAATATTTCAAACTCGAAGTCGTTTAAGAACCAGCCAGCTCGTATTCAACTATTCTGATATATTTAGAAGTATGAATCTGTCTTACCGTTTCTTTGATCTTTTCCAAGTCCTCAAACGGAACTTCCACTTTTACAAGCGATCCACTCTCTGTATCAAAGTAGACGCAAGGAACTTTACCGTCCCAAGTTGTATCCACATACATACGGCGGCCCGTCGTTTTGCTTCGGACCGCTTCGCCCAAAGAGAAGCTCGTTCGAGAGGTCGGGAAGTGTGGTTCTGTTCGGTCTTGCATTGTTGGAGGGTGTTAGTTTGTGTGTGATGGCTCAGGATATCCGGACTAACCTCTTTAGCTTTCGCAGAGAAGATACACCGTATTTAAACTTCACATTCGAATTAAAATATTACCTTTATTCAAAGCTGGTATTAAATCTTTAGCATCCTCAGGCAAGCCGCCTTCTCTGTATTTTTCTGAATCAATTATTTCAATTGTATTGTTAGTTAGAATCTTAACTGTTAAAATCTCTTTATTATTCGAAATAACCTTCATTAAACTACCATTCTTAATATAAGAAATGTTATCGAATTCGAAGCGGCCAAAATCGCCATACGGATTCAACAAAACTTTGTTAAGTCGAATTTCTAAAAAAATAAATTGAGAAAAATCTTGAGGGAAGTAGCTGAGTGGTAATTCGGACCAGGTTCCAGATAATTCAAATTTATTCACATCTTTCGTAGAGTCGTTTTGTAATGAATTTACTGAGGAACTTAAAGTCCAACCTTGAGTATTATTTACCTTTACAAGAGACCATTCAAATTCTTTTTCCTCCGCACCAAGAAAGTCAGTAATCTTAACGATTTTTTTTTCTTTAATCTCGAATTCATTTCCTTTCACTAAAGAAGAGACAACCTCACTCCCGGAGACTGTCTCTTTGTATAAAGGCAATTTTACGTTGGATGAAAATTTCTGTTTTTCAGAAGCAAATTTTGAACATGCAACAACTAATATAAGCAAAAAAATGATTCTTTTCATAATTTCTAATTTTTACCCTCAAATTTATTCCAATCAAAAAGCATTGGATCAGTTTCTTTTAACTTACCATTCGTAGGTTTGTAAATCGTAAAATGCATATGTGGCCCTCCTGGAGTGTTTCCAGATTGGCCGGATAGTGAAATTAAATCTCCTTTTTTTACGATTTGACCGGGTTTAACAAGAATTTCTGAGTTATGAGCATAATATGTATATACCTTTTCTCCATTCGCATTCGTGTGCTCGATTGAAATTGTTGCCCCCCTTTATCGTTTTTATTCACTTTATTAGGATCGCTATTTCTTAGAAAATTATCCGGTTTATCATGAAGTAAAGAAACTTTACCATCCGCTACAGCTACAATAGGAGTTCCAATCGGAGTCATCAAATCAACCGCACCGTGTAATTGATTTGTTCGAGGTTCAGAGAAGACGCCATCTCTTCCTTCTTTAAATGGGATTGGTGTTCTGGCTCCATTCGAATATTCAGTTAAACCACCGCCTTTACTCGTCGTATTTGAATTTGTCTTTTCCTGATTTCCCTTGTCGGCCGGAGCCCTTAGCTCGGCTGATCTGTCAGACTGTTGCTTCAACCCAGCCCTTTGGCTTTCTAAATGTTTCAATTCATCCATTTTTTGGGAAATGATTTTCGCCGCTACTTTCTCTGGAGTGATACCGGATTCATCCATTGCACCGTTACCACTTGCAAGTGAGACTCCTTCTTCAAGCTCTCTCTTCAATTTAGAAATTCTTTCATCTAAATTATGCTCAGGAGAATCAGGTTTTTTAGAATTATTCGGATCGGAGGACGTTCCATGACTTGCATCTCCGTCACCGTCATTCTTTCTCCCCGCAACCTCAACTCCAGCCCCTTCTAACTTGCCCTAACCCGGAAACTGCTGGAATTGCATTTCTCCCAAAGCATTAGTCGTTTCGAAGCATTTTAGCCTTAGAAAAGTTTCAACCCTGAAAAAAAATCCCGTACAAGCGGTTTTGAAAATACACAAAACTTTTCCCCTAAGAACACTTTTAGAATATTCAACTTTCTTCATGTCTTTCCGAAGAAACCTGAAAAATACGAAGGACTTTTTAGGATTTCACTTCCAAATTTCGGAAAACTTCGGATTTCTTCAGATTTTTCAAGCATACAAGCAACAATCTTGCTCGTTTCCTCGCCTCCCATTCGTATTTCGCAAGTATTCACCGATTCAAGACGATATTCGCTCTTTCTGCTTCTCCAAAATCTCCCTTAGGTTCCAGACAAGGCTCACACAGGACTCGAACAAGTACCGAACAGGACCCATTTGAAAATTACAAGTCTCGAACAAGTACCGCACAGGACTCGGATAGGACCCATTTGAAAATAAAGATTTACCGAATTCTTCCATCAAAGTTTTCTTTTTTCATCGATAGTCGAATCCTTTTACCAAAAAAGAAGGCAACTAAAGAGAAAACCTCGACCTTTCAAAGAAAACTCTCTTCTCCAATACCTCCTGAACCTCATTCGAAACCAAAGAATTCAAATCAACTTCTACTAATATATGTGTAAGCAATTTCCTTAGCGAATTTCGAGGCGGTTGGATCAGCAATCACGCGGCCAATCAAAATCGAAACTTGGAGGGATATAATATAAGTAAAGGAGGCAAGGATGAAAAAAGATAAATCTGTTTTGAAACTGTTTCTTCGGATCGTTTTGAAGATTCTCGATCTGATCCGAATATTCTTCGGATAATCGAATACGTTGCGAGGATCGGTAAAGTGGGGCTTTGAGCCCTGCCTTACCGGGTTTACCGTTTCTCGATTTGGATTTACCCTTACTTTTCGGAGTCCATAAAAGAAAGGAAACCGAAACCGGATTTTCGGAACTTCTCGAATCTGTGTTAGTAAATGCTAGTCTTTTTTCGGCGGATAAATTCGGAAATATTCGATTTTAATCAAAAGAATTAGGTTTCATTGAGAGTTCTTTCGAAAACGAGAGAAAAGTAGATTTTTCCTTCTGGAAATATTCCATATCTTCCATTCTTCATTTCAAAAAGTTTTGGAGTTAGCGGGGTGGTGTTACTCTTCCCCCTCCGCCCGATGTTTCCATCGGGTTTGTCTTTAGAAAAGATTCCAAAGATCGCTTTTTTGAGTTTAGAGGCTCCAAAACAAGGAGCGCAATGATAAAGGCAGGAGTAGTTTTCTTTCTCTTGAGAGGTTCGAGAGAAGTAGTTCGAAAAGGCTCTTTCAGGTTCCTGTTACTGGCAACTCGTTTTTCCAGACAGCAGCGTTTTAGGACTCACACAAGACTCATTTTCGAAACTTTTTTTAATCAAAACGAAAAACTTTTCCACCCACACACCTTCTTTCTTTAGCCGCAAATCTTCCGGCTCTCATGTGGCAGAATGTTTGTTCTGTCAAGCGGATGTGAGGGAATCCGAGCGTGTGCGGTGGAAAGAAGGAATTGTTTTTCGGCACAATAACGCACTGTATAAAATTAGAATATACGCACACGCGAGGACACTTCGGATATTAGCTAATATCGGAAGTGCCGAACATCCGCGTCATGAGAGCCGGTTAAACGATAATATTGAAAGTAGGTGTGTGGGTGGAATATGCAAGTGCCGTTTCATTCCGATGTAACGGCATCAAGGAAGCCATTGTGGTTTCCCAGCTTCTCGGCACCAAGTCAACGGCGTCTAATTCCCGCGTAACCGCTTGCGGGCTTTCGCCAAATCCTCGCGGCTTTGTTTCAGGTGGGGAATTTCCCCACTTGAGAAAACAGCTTTCCTTCTTTCAGGCTCGGACTTCGGTTACGCGTCCGGAACATTAAACGCCATTGAAATCGTTTCGTATTTGGAAAACTTTTCGATTCACAGCTAAATAGGGAAGCATCCTTCTACATCCTTGAAAGGAGAGTCCTGTTTCATTCGAAAACAGGATTAAGGAAATTTCAGGATTTTTCAGGGTAGTTTTGAAGTGAGGAAAATCGAGGAAATTTGAGGGAAAAATCGCAGTTTCAAATACAAGAAGATCAAGCAGAAAGCAATGCTCCTTTCCTTGAAATCAAATCTTCCGCTTCCCTCCCATTCTTTCTCCGATCACTCGCAACTTTCTTCTAATCTCTCTTTCCTTCTCGAAATGATTCTTCCATTCCAAGATCATCGTTTGAACTTTCTTTTCGTATTGAGTGAGGAGAGAGATTAGCTTTTTCACTTCCTCTCTTTTCTTCGTTGAACTCAACTTCTCGAATCGATTCCAAAATCCTTCGATTCTTTTTTGGAACAGTTTCTCTTCTTCCGTTGTCGATGACTTCGAATTCACCAACCTCAAGGTTACTTTGGTTCGTTTGCTCTCTCTCATATACTAAAGACCCTGAACCCGTTTCTTTTCTCCAACTGAAAGGAGCTTCTCCACAATTTCGGAATCTTCTTTGGCTAAAGTCGTTACTTGAGCTTCCAGCTTTTCTTTCTGCTTCCTTACTTGAACGAGCTTCCCAACCAAACGACTCACTTCCGCTTTCTTTGCCGATGCACTCAGCTTGGAATATCTCTTCTGAAATTCTTTTACCTTGTCCTTCTTTGTGAGAGTTTCTTTTTTCTTCTCGGTCTTCTTCTTGGCCGGTTTCGGTTCTTTGGTTTTTAATTCCTTCTTTAATTCCGTTACATATCTCCGAGCCGTTCCAAGTGGTATATTCTCATTCTCTGATACTTTCTTGGCTAAGTCATGCTTCTCGTTCAAAATATCACCCTGATATTTTGATTTTTCCTTTGGGCTTTGTTTCAAAGGTTCTCCTTGAACTTTTGATCTTGAAGAGTCTGTTCCAACCAATGAAAAAGATTTCTTCTTTGATTCTTTGTCTGATCCGACTTTCAAGTCCGCGCCTTCAAGGTTTGTTCCCTGCGCTTGCTCTTCTAAGGTGCCAACTTCACCGAAGAATAGCCCAAGCCCCATTTCAGATTCCGTTTGTTCTTCCATTGAAGAAGTTTCATTCTCTTGTTTTGTTTCTTCTTCTGGATTCTCAGCTAATGAATGAGACGATTCATTCTTGCGGTTCCCGCCTCGGTTGTCTTGCAAGAGATCATCTTTGTATTTCCGAAGGATTCTTCTCTTTAGCCGCTCTTTTCTTTGCTCCGCTGTTAGATGTCTGCGAAATAAATTGTCTCCTTCTAATATATCGTATTCCTCTTCGTCGTTAAGTTCGTTCATATAATAACGGACAGGGATACTCTCGACACGACGACGCACGTTCTCGTCTTCGTGGTCCTTCAACTCAAGAGCGATTCGGTAACGGTTTTCTCCTGTAATGATCGTCCCGTCCTTCTTCGCTGTAAGTGCGTCCAAAATTCCATTGAGAGCAATGTTCTCTTTGAGATTTGCGTATTCTTCTTCACTCAAAGGGTCAAAGTCGTTTTTCGGATTCGGCTTTAAACTCGAAGGGAGAACCATCTTTACAATCGGGTTGAGGGTCACTCCT
The DNA here is from genome assembly GCF_000306675.2 of Leptospira mayottensis 200901116. Taxonomy (NCBI): domain Bacteria; kingdom Pseudomonadati; phylum Spirochaetota; class Leptospiria; order Leptospirales; family Leptospiraceae; genus Leptospira; species Leptospira mayottensis. The sequence goes on along the minus strand of NZ_CP024871.1, from coordinate 3,397,798 downwards.
TTTGGAATATACTGTTTTTTGAATGTAGATCCGGGACGGGGACTTGCTTCTTGCGTTTCCATCCATTCTTTTGCTCTCTCTTCTTGGCTTCTCATACATTCACCCTCCGATTTGTCTTGAACGATTCTGATTCTCCTTCAAGTTCCATTACTTCTTCCGCCAATGCCTCAAACCAAAGATCGCCCTTGCTTCCAGGTTTTAATTCTCTTCCTTCCTCCGATGCTTTCTCGATTCCACTGAGCTTTCCGATACTCACACGAGAGACTCGAATCTTCTTTTTCAAATTTAGGATTCTCTCGCTCTCTTGTTTGCCTCGTCCCACAAGAGAAGGAACGACGACTAACTTCTCGGCAATCCCTTGGGCTACTTCCTCTAAGTCTTTCATCCCTTGAAACGACCACCTCTTCGGACAAACAGGAGAAAGAACCAAGTCCGCAACCAGAACTGCAAACTCAAGCTCCACAGACAAATGTCCCGGCGTATCGAGTATGAGATAGTCGTAGCTTAATTTTTGAAATTCACCCCCAAGAACCGAAAGAAGATATTCCACTTCCAAATTCTTGACTCCCGCTCCAAACGAAAGCGTGGAAGGCAACACATCCAAGCCCGCAAATCTACTTTTGTGAATACACTCTCCAACCTCTCTTTCTCCCAAAAGAACGCTCAGTATGTTTCTCTCTTCCAACACTCCGCGTTTTAAGTATCTCAGGAAGAAATCGGTTAGGTTGTTGTTCAGATCCAAGTCAGCCGCAAGAACTCTCTTTCCTCTTCTTGCAAGTTGAATCGCTAAATTCGTGGAGTGCGTTGTCTTTCCAACCCCTCCCTTGGATGATGCGATCGCTACAATATACATGCCTTCGGCCTCCCTAACATTCGTTAGCTTTTTTGATTTCTTGTTTTTAGTTTTGAATGAAAGAAACCGCTAAAAGAAGAAGTCCTCCTTCATCCGATTCCTTTCGTTTGGTTGTTTAGAGATATGGAATGTTTTAGAATTCTAAAACGAGAACATCCACTCTCTCAATTGGAAAATCAGCTCGTGTTCGGTTCTTCTTGGTTTGAATCTTTGTCTTTCGAGACAGTCTCTTCTTTTTTCGAAATCCTTCCCACAAGAGAAGTCGAATCCGGTGTATGGATCGACGGGTGAGTCTTGTCATACACTTCCTTGAGTTTTCGAATCGCTACGTGGGTATATATTTGGGTCGTGCTTAGAGTCTCGTGTCCAAGCATCTCCTGAACATGCCTAATATCCGCTCCGTTGTCCAGCATCCCCGTCGCAGTCGTGTGACGAAAGATATGCACCGCTTGCCGCTTCCTTACATCCGCCGCCTCTCTAAACACCGCAAAGAGGCTCGTAATACTCGCATGCTCCAGCTTCTTGCCGCTCTTACCTAAAAACAAATGGGGCTCGTCCGTATTCCGCAATAACGCGACCCTCGACCGCTCTAAATATCTCCTTACCCACGACAATGCCCTTTCACTGATCGGGATCAGTCTCGTTTTCTTTCCCTTGCCTTCTCGAACAAGAACCGTCCTTCCAAAAAAATCAATATCACTCACATATAAATTTCCAAGCTCCATTCTGCGTATCCCCGTCGAATACACTACCTCAAGCATCGCCCGGTCCCTGAGTCCTAATACGTTTTTCACATCCGGTACAGACAAGATCCTCTCCGCTTCTTCCACACTGAGTACGTTGTGCGGTATGTTCCGTTTCACATACCTCGGGATCTCCCAATCCAAAGAAGGGTCCACAAGCAACACGCGCTTTCTTGCAAGCCATCCGAAATATTCCCGCACGCTTGCAAGTCGTTTGTGTTTGTTGTTGTTCGAAAGCTCTTTTCCGTTGTATTTGTTTTTCAATCCGACTACCTGATTTCTGTATCTTTCCAGTAAAGACAAAGTTACTTCGTTCGGATACCGAATCTCTCGCAAAGCACACCATTCAAAAAAATCAATGAGGCAAGCATGCGTATTTTTTAATGTACTCAGGCTGTGTCCTTTTCCCGTCCGGTTCCTCTCTAAATAGCTGTAACAGTAGTTCTCAAAACTCCCCACCGGTGAAATTCGTAACGTCTCTAACTTCTCTTGCCAGCTCATTTGAATTCAAAACCAACCTGCAAGCAGCCGCACGGACAGCGTCCGGAAAAACTTTTTTGGTCCTAGAAGACCTTTTTTGGATGTGAAATCCGTGTTTTGCACGGAAACATACTCTAAACCCCAACAGAATGCGAGAGTGAGGGGGCGGCTACCCCCAGGCGAAGGGCAGGCGACCCCTAGGCTACCCCCCGGCGAGGTTGCCGTTTTGCTAGGCGAGGTTAGTCTTTTTAGGGGTGAGGTTTGCGTCAAACGTGCGGCAAAAAGCAGGTTTTCCCGAGCCTTGCTGGTAGGGATACAAACTGTGTGCATCCACAACGGAAATTTCTCCAAATTCCACAAACAAAAATATACAAGAAGTTCGGTATATTCGGATTCTTTCATACACTCTCCAACCTCTCTTCCTTTCTGGCAAGTCCTAATACCTCTCTCCAAGACAATACTGTGTTTCCTTCCACTAACAAGCCTGAGTCTTCGGAATCTGTTCCCCGTTTTTCTCCCGTTTCTCTTTCTTGGGCAAAAGAAAGTCCAAGGGCAAATTCCTCTCCTTCTTTTCCCTCTCCGTCGTAAAGGAGTTCGTATTCTGTGATTTGTCCCACTCGGCCATTGCGTACGATTAAATACTCAAGCTCTTCTAATCGCCTCAAGTGGACCCGAAGTCTTGTGTCGCTCATTCCGAGTCGTTCCCGCGCATCCCGTCTTGTAAAACGAACCTCGCTCTTGGAAATCTCTTGAGTTTCGCTCTCTTGCTCGACCATCGTATGAAGGGAAAACAAGACTTCCTTAGTCTGGGGTGTGAGTTCTTCGAGGGTTCTTCCCAAAATCTTGGATGCGAGAATACTTCCAAGCTCCAAGTCTTCTCTTGCCACCTCGATGTATTCAAAACTCTCTCCGTTCTCGTCCTTTCCTAATTTCTTTTCTCTTTGGTATTGGTGCAAGAGTGCGATCGATTTGATTAAGGTTAAATATTTCTTTTGGTCCCGGCGCATCCTGAGTTTTGTATCCGGGAACTTTAACTCTTTTGCATACGGGTTCACAACCACTAAAGGACGAAGAACCCTTTGTATATTCTTGTGGAGTTTCAAAATCTTCTCTTTGTCTCTCTTCTTTACGATTCCTTCCAAGGTCTCCAGTTCTCTTTGAATCTCCAGGATCGTTCTTGTTTGTTCTCTTCCTTCGTTCACCGTGAGAATGAGACATCGGTTCTCAAGCTCCTCATCGATCTCCAAGTTGGTGGTTGTGAGGAATATCACGACCGGTCCTTCCACGCTGTATTCTTCCGTCACAGTTCTTCCGGTGGTCGGGTCTTTCATTGCGCTTGCGATGCTGATTTTCTTTTCACTCTGCAAAATCTTTAACGCATACTTCGCTCTCTCAGCTCCTTCTTCTTCCGAGATCGCAAGAACTTTGTTTTTGAGATTGGTTGTGGACATATAGAAAAGAGATTGGCCGGTCATCGCTGAATACTTCTCTTTCTCTTCTTCCGGCACAAAGTCGAGGACCGCATCCATCAAAGTCGATTTACCTGCCGACGAAGAAGATTGTATGATAACTGCCAAAGGATTCTCCGTTCTTCTTGTGATACTCGCAAGATACCCCACAAGTGAATTCACTCTCTCTCCCACAAGCCCGCATCTCTCAAAGTCCATTAAGATATTGTAAAGTAGGGATTTGTCTTCTAAATACAATACCGCTTCCGCCCTTTCCTCGGGGGTGAGCTCAACTTCCGTCTTTACGTTTCTTTCTTTTTCTTTCTGGTTCAATACATCTTCTAATACGTTGATGAGTTTCCCCAGTTCCTTCTTGATCGTTTCCTCTTTTTCTTTTAACTCGTGGGTGGCCGTCCCTAAATACGAAGTCCTCGCTTTGTAGCTGAGTAAGTCCACGTTGTCTACGTGATACCTCTCTCCTTGGCTTACCTTCAAAGTCACTTTCAACGTCTCAAGGCTTGCGTTGTTGCGAAAGAGTCCTTTCGCTAAATACGTTCTTTCTGGGAAATCTACTTGGACTTCTTCTTTGGTGACCTTTACTTCCGGTTGAGTTTGTGTTTGGGAAGCGGTCAGGGCGGCCAGTCCTTCCGAGGTCAAGAGCGGTTCTTGTGGCCGCGCGGTGGAAAGAGTTGTTTCAATGGGAAAGAATTCTTGGATTCGTGGGCTTTGCTCTTCCTCTGTTAAAGGAACGCTCTCCTCTAAAAGTCCCAAGAGTGTGTCTTGAACTTCTTCGCTTCGAACCGCCACTTCGTTCACATCCATTCCAAGCGGTAACAACACTCGATGGATTAAAATTCCTTTGTCTTTCAGTCTCTGATATACAGAAGCAGCTCCCTTGTCTCCTGCCGCGTCCGCGTCATACGCGATGTATATCTTTTGAATTTGTTTTTCGAGGATTCTTTCCTGGATTACTTCCGTGAAGCCTTCGATTCCATAACTGCATGTCACGTTTCGGATTCCGTTCTCCCAGAAGGTAAGCGCGTCGAGAATCGATTCGCAAAGCACTAACTCTTTCTTTTCAAACGCGTCTTCTTCATTCCAGATCCCTAAATGTCTGCCCGGTAAGTAAAGATGATTGGGAATCGCTACCTCTCTACTTGCTACGACTCTTCTTCCATACATCCCGCAAAGTTCGCGGCCTTGCGTGAAGATCGGAAATACGATTCTTGCCTTGAAATACTCATTTCCACTCTCTCCAAAAATCCCGAACTCCTTAAATACCTCTCTCGCTCTTCTCCCTACGTTGCTTCCTCTCGATGGCAAAATCTTTCCTAAACTTCCATCGCTGTAACCGATCTTAAATTTGGATATCGATTCCTCACTTCCCACCTTTCTCGTTTGTAAATACGAGAGCGCGTTCCTATTTTGTCTCAATGTGCTTTCGTAATATGCCAAAGCCTGAAAGATCAGTTCTCTTTCTTCACTATTTAGTTTCTCCGTCGTCGGGATCTTTCGTCCTAACGCCTTCTCCAATGCCACCGGTGTTTGAGGTTTACCTCCCAGAGACACCGGCCGCGGTTTGAACTTGAGTAGCACTTCTACCGCTTCGTTAAACCCCAAGCCTTCCCGTTTCATCACAAAGTCGATCGCGCTTCCGCCCGTCTTGCAAGCTCCCATGCAGTGCCACAGATTCTTTACTGGCGTTACGATGAAAGACGGCGTGCGGTCGTCGTGGAACGGGCACTTTGCTACCCAGTTCGTTCCGTGGTTCTTCAGCTCGATCCCATAGCTGCGGACAAGTGCCAGGAGGTCCGTTTCCGTTTTCAGGCGGGTAATCTCTTCTTTTGGAATAAAGGGCATGGGGCGAGGCTCCTTTGAGGATACAGTATAAAGGTTGAATAACAGGGCAAAAGATGATTCAATCAATTGAATCAATATATCAATCTAAAGACTGTACATGACAAGAGAAAATTTACCTTTCTACTCGTTTTTTTCTTCTTTTTCAAGAATTACTTTATATTTTTTCAAATATATACAGCCTCTACGCTCCATGTATAAGGATTGAATCATGCCGTCTTTTGGTGATAAAGTTAAGAAATTAAGAAAGGAAAAGGATTGGTCGCAAGATGAATTCGCCGCTAAGATCGGAGTCCATGGTCGACACATTGGAAAATATGAAAACGGCTCAACCATGCCAAACTCTGAGACGGTCATTAAGATGGCGAAAGTATTTGAAGTCTCAACAGACTATTTACTTTTAGAAGAAGGAAATGCAAACCCTGCCTCCAAAATTAGAGACCAGGCTTTACTCAAAGAATTTGAAATTGTAGATCAGATGAGCGAAAAAGATCGAGAAGTCATTAAATCACTCATAGACGCTTTCATCAAAAAAGGACGAATGGAACAGGTTTTAGGAAAATAATAGAATAAAAATCTAAAAAAAGTTCAAATCGCTAAAAGAAACATATATGATACCAAATCAAACATCCATAGTTTATTAAATTTACTGAATATAATGAACTCTTCCATGAAAGCAATTCATCCCAAATTCATCACAGACCATAAAGGCAAAAAACTCTCAGTCGTTATTTCAATCAAAGAATTCAACACTCTTTTAAAAGAACTCCAAAATGCACGTCGTAGTCGGGCAAATGACAAAGAACCAACTAAAAAAGAAATCCTCGCAAGTATCAAACAAGGGATGAAAGAGGTCGAACTCCACAAACAAGGTAAAATAAAACTTAAATCCGCTAAAGAATTGCTCGATGAACTTTAAAAAGAACAATCAATGATTAGAACAAGAATCACTCCCAAAAACACAGATCTCCATCTTTCCATTCCGGAAATGTATGTAGGGAAAAATATCGAAGTCCTCCTTTACGCAGTCGATGAAATCAAAGAAGAACCAAAAAGCCCGGTTACCATGAAAGACTTTCGTGGAACGCTCTCAAAAGAATCAGCCGCTAAACTCCAAGAAAAGATTCAAAAAGAAAGAGAAGAATGGAACTGAAATTCCTTCTAACATTCTAAATACAAAAAAGCCGACGCTCCCGCCGGCCAAGTTTGGTACACGTTACACTTTCGATTTTAAAAAATATTTCAAACTCGAAGTCGTTTAAGAACCAGCCAGCTCGTATTCAACTATTCTGATATATTTAGAAGTATGAATCTGTCTTACCGTTTCTTTGATCTTTTCCAAGTCCTCAAACGGAACTTCCACTTTTACAAGCGATCCACTCTCTGTATCAAAGTAGACGCAAGGAACTTTACCGTCCCAAGTTGTATCCACATACATACGGCGGCCCGTCGTTTTGCTTCGGACCGCTTCGCCCAAAGAGAAGCTCGTTCGAGAGGTCGGGAAGTGTGGTTCTGTTCGGTCTTGCATTGTTGGAGGGTGTTAGTTTGTGTGTGATGGCTCAGGATATCCGGACTAACCTCTTTAGCTTTCGCAGAGAAGATACACCGTATTTAAACTTCACATTCGAATTAAAATATTACCTTTATTCAAAGCTGGTATTAAATCTTTAGCATCCTCAGGCAAGCCGCCTTCTCTGTATTTTTCTGAATCAATTATTTCAATTGTATTGTTAGTTAGAATCTTAACTGTTAAAATCTCTTTATTATTCGAAATAACCTTCATTAAACTACCATTCTTAATATAAGAAATGTTATCGAATTCGAAGCGGCCAAAATCGCCATACGGATTCAACAAAACTTTGTTAAGTCGAATTTCTAAAAAAATAAATTGAGAAAAATCTTGAGGGAAGTAGCTGAGTGGTAATTCGGACCAGGTTCCAGATAATTCAAATTTATTCACATCTTTCGTAGAGTCGTTTTGTAATGAATTTACTGAGGAACTTAAAGTCCAACCTTGAGTATTATTTACCTTTACAAGAGACCATTCAAATTCTTTTTCCTCCGCACCAAGAAAGTCAGTAATCTTAACGATTTTTTTTCTTTAATCTCGAATTCATTTCCTTTCACTAAAGAAGAGACAACCTCACTCCCGGAGACTGTCTCTTTGTATAAAGGCAATTTTACGTTGGATGAAAATTTCTGTTTTTCAGAAGCAAATTTTGAACATGCAACAACTAATATAAGCAAAAAAATGATTCTTTTCATAATTTCTAATTTTTACCCTCAAATTTATTCCAATCAAAAAGCATTGGATCAGTTTCTTTTAACTTACCATTCGTAGGTTTGTAAATCGTAAAATGCATATGTGGCCCTCCTGGAGTGTTTCCAGATTGGCCGGATAGTGAAATTAAATCTCCTTTTTTTACGATTTGACCGGGTTTAACAAGAATTTCTGAGTTATGAGCATAATATGTATATACCTTTTCTCCATTCGCATTCGTGTGCTCGATTGAAATTGTTGCCCCCCCTTTATCGTTTTTATTCACTTTATTAGGATCGCTATTTCTTAGAAAATTATCCGGTTTATCATGAAGTAAAGAAACTTTACCATCCGCTACAGCTACAATAGGAGTTCCAATCGGAGTCATCAAATCAACCGCACCGTGTAATTGATTTGTTCGAGGTTCAGAGAAGACGCCATCTCTTCCTTCTTTAAATGGGATTGGTGTTCTGGCTCCATTCGAATATTCAGTTAAACCACCGCCTTTACTCGTCGTATTTGAATTTGTCTTTTCCTGATTTCCCTTGTCGGCCGGAGCCCTTAGCTCGGCTGATCTGTCAGACTGTTGCTTCAACCCAGCCCTTTGGCTTTCTAAATGTTTCAATTCATCCATTTTTTGGGAAATGATTTTCGCCGCTACTTTCTCTGGAGTGATACCGGATTCATCCATTGCACCGTTACCACTTGCAAGTGAGACTCCTTCTTCAAGCTCTCTCTTCAATTTAGAAATTCTTTCATCTAAATTATGCTCAGGAGAATCAGGTTTTTTAGAATTATTCGGATCGGAGGACGTTCCATGACTTGCATCTCCGTCACCGTCATTCTTTCTCCCCGCAACCTCAACTCCAGCCCCTGCGATCGCCGCTGCTCCAGATTCTTGATTGTTCCTATTTTGAGCGCCTCTGGATGCTTCTTGCGCATCCGCGTCTTCTTTCGCTTTTCCGGAAATAAAGTCGGCCTTCCACTTGTCGGCTAAAAAGTTCGTGTTTGCTTGGAATCCACCTGACTCACTCCAGTTTCCTGCATTGACTCCTCCCGATGCGTTAAGCGCTGCTGATACTCCGTCTCTTTGATTGAAACTTAAAGTTCCACCGGCTCCTTTCATTTGATTTGCAAGTGAATTCTTCGCTTTGTCTTTGTCTCCAGGAGCTTCGTATCCGATGTTTCCACCGACACCACCTTTCTCGCTCCAACTGATTCCGCCATTGACTCCATTACTAAAACTTTTACTAAGGCTTGCACCAAATCCGTCTCCTTCGTTGTAACTGAGTGCTAAGCCCGTTCCGTTTTGGGATGTAAATCCCGCGTTTCCACTTACACTTCCTGTTTTACTGTTGTAGCTCAGTCCTGCGTTAAATCCGCCTTTTGTTAAACCGACATCCACCGATGTTCCGCCTCGTTCGGAGATGCCGACGCTCACTGTGGCAGGTCCATAGCCGACTCCTACGCTTGCACCGAATCCGTTCTCTGCGGAGTAGCTAAGGCCTACGTTAACCGCTCCTCCGGTAAAACTTTTGACAGCAGCTCCTGCAGCTCCACCCACAGCACCGACGAGCGCACCTTTTAATCCTCCGCTTGCAGCTCCTGTGGCGGCACCCAGGCCTGCACCCACTGCCATAGCGACCATCAGAGAAGCTCCGCCGGTGAAGGGCGCTGCCGCTACTGCTACCACTGTTGTCACCATTTGGAACTCTTGGCTTTGATACCATTGTTCTTTCGGTTTGTTCATCTTCTCCATCTGATTGGAGATAAGCCATGTAGGTAATCCGGTTGCTTTCGAAATTGCGTTTACGGTCTCGTCTTTGACATACGCTTTCACTGCGTCTTTCATGCTACTTCCACCGACAAGTGCCCCTACGAGACTTGCAGGTAATCCAGTTGCTTCGGCCACGGCTCCCGTTATGCGGCTTTGTGCTTCCGACTTCACCGCTTGGGTAAATCTTTGTCCCATGCTTCCGGATCCGCCGTTCATTCCATTCAAAATTGTAAATAGAAATCCCTTGCTTTCCTTATCCGCGTCATTCGCCTTTGCTTGTTTCTCGATTCTATTTTGAATGTCTTCGGAGTAGACGGCATATTTTTGATTTACGTTCGAGAGTTGACTCTCTGCGTTTTGAGTTCCCACTAACTTCAAGTTGAAGTTGTAGCCTAAATTCGATATATCAAATCCGGATGTTACGATCAAATACTGCATTCCGTAGCTAATTTCTACAGGTATGCCTTTGACGCTCACCGAGCCTTTGAGTTCTCTGCTTCCTCCAAAAACTGTGTCGTCAATGTTTGCTCCTTCATACATCGCTTTGCCGATCTTCTTCATATCTCCGCTTTGGCCTTTGAAACTTTCTGTTCCGAAGTTGTATTTCGATCCTTGTTCGTGATAATTTTGAGTCCTCCCATTTCTCCTTCGAACATGCCTTTCAAGTCGCCTGGTAAAGCTTGAAAGGAGGCTACCGTTGTATCCCGATTTTCTTTGTAGAGTTCCTTTTTGTAGTCTCGGATTTCTTGATTCTGTGCGTATTCTTCTTTGATCTCGTTTGTTTTGTCGCTGAACTGAGCAAACATCGTCTCTACGTTCTTTTGGAGATTGTCGATGTAGTTTTTAACTCCCAGTACCATTTCTGCGTTGAACCTTGTCGCGTTTGGATTCATCATATCCACGCTCAAGTTTCCTGGATTGAATTTTGTGTCTATTCTAATATATTGATATTCTAAATCGGGAGAATAACTCGTGCTCTTCATCGCACTGCCGTCGATTTCGATTTCTCCGCTGTAGATCTGTCTGTAAGCGGATATTCCTTCTCCATCCGTTCGGAAAGAATATCCTGCGTCTCTGAGATATTTGTAATCTTCTCCGTTCGTCAGAGCTTCGAGTAACGTCTTTTGAAGTTGGTTACTTCTTTCTTCGTTGTCTTTTTGAAGTTTCTTTGCGTAATCGTCTAAGTATTTGGACACTGCGCTGTTTGCTGCCAAGTTGATTGCTTGGCTGCTTCCTTGGAGTAGGGTTTGTAATGCATTCAAATCGTTTTGGTTTGTCACAAGTGAATTCATGTGGGCAAGTAGTTCGTCTGCCTTTTTTTGTTTTTCTTCCAGCTCTTTCTCTTGTGCTTGTATGTATTGGCTCACTCCGTTTGCGCTTACTTCTTGTGGGAGTGTGCTTTGTATGCTTGCGATCATTTCTTGCAATCCATCCAAGAGTCCTTCTCCGATATTACGGTTTGCTAATTCTTTGGATTCGAGTAGCAACCGTTCCACTCGTTCTTTGTTTTCTTCTCCTTGTTTGTTTAGGTTTGTCGCCGTTTGGATCATTCCTTGGATTTGGTTGTAACTTTCTCCTTCGGAAATAATTCCTGCTACAGCGTTTTTTCCTTCTTGGATTTGTTTTTGAACTTGAGTTGTATTTTGAAAGTTTTTGTTGAGTAGGTTATCTCTGTAACTTAGGAAAGAATTTTTGGTATATGTCAATCCTCGGTTGTCTATTTCACTCGTAATTTCTTCTCCCAAGTTGTAGTATTTCTTTTTTAAATATCCTAAAGCGTTGTTTTTTTCTCTCACCGCATAACCAGTGTATAGCGCTGCTTCGTCGAATTTTGCTTCGCTTCTTGCTTTGTCTGCTAACTCTTGATATCTTTCGGATTTCTCAAAGTATTCGTTTGCGGTTTTTAAATATGTGATCTCTTCATCGACTACTTCTGCTTGTAGTGTTGTCGCGACTGCAATGTCTGCGATCATGTTCGTATACAAGGTTTCTTTTGCTTGGCTTGTGTTGTTGCGACCGTTAAAGTTAAATCCTCCGTTGGTTCCATTGATTTCATTTTGCCAAAACGTTTGGTTTTGTCCGCTCGTTGTAATTTGGGTTTGGAGTGTTTGCAACTCTATATTGTCTACGATATATGCCCCGTTTCCGTAAATCGTTTGTGCCAGTGCATTGATTCGATTACTTGCGCTGAGTTCTGCTGTTTTGTAGGCTTCGCTTCTTCCAAAAGAATCCGCGATTGTTTGAGAGAGGTTGGCTCCTTGTCCGTTCCAACTTGTTTGGTTTTGTTGATTCGTTAATGCTTGTTGCATTACGTTTCCTGCCGCTGCATATTGATACGTTTGGTAAAGTCCGGTGGCCGCGTTGTAAAGCCCGGTTGTATTTGTCTCCGAGTTTGTAATTTGTGTTTGTAGTTGGTTTGCTTGCGGAATTGCGTTTGTTTGGAATTGTGTTTCTCCGTCAGTTGCAGTTACCGCTTGTTGTAATATATCTTTTGCGGATAAATACCAGTTGAGTTCCGATTGTTGGAAGATTGATATTGTGTTGTCCCAGTTTTCTTGTCCGCTTCTGTATTGGCTATTTGCGTTATCCGCGCTTCCTGCAATTCCTGCCATTTGGTAACCGTAAACTTCTGTGACCCAGGCTCCTCTTGCCGCCTTCATGAGATTAATCTGATTATCATAGTTGGAAATTGTAGATTGTTTCGTTTGTTCCAGTTCTAATAGTTTTGCTTGGTATTCTTCTTCGTATGTTTGCGATCTTTCTTCCCAGTCTTTCAACGGATTAACCAGAGACAAAAAAGTAGATGCAATATTTGTAAACTGTGTTTTCATGCTCGTCCAAAAGTTTTGGTTCGCTTGCATTGCAGAGTCTATGTATTTGTATTTGGTTTGTATTTGAACTTGGTTGTTCAATCCCAAAGATCCATACCAGTTGGAACTATTTAAAGCGGTTCCGCCTAAATATACTTTGGTTTCAAGAGCCACACCCGATCCGGCCACCGCGTTCCCAGCTTGGGAGGATTGTCCAAATGCAGTGTTATAACTTCCGAATATTGCATTTCGAATATTATTGTTGTTTGTTATCTGTTGTTGGTTGAACGTCCCGCTTGCAAATACTGTATAGTTTTGGTCGATAACTGTGTCTCGGGTATATCCGCAGAATTCGAATCTGTCACCACAATAGACACCGTTGGACTCGTAACCTCCAAATCCACCGACACAAGTTCCGCCGAAATCCCATGCTTGACAACTGATTTGGTAATGTGAGTTTTCAATATATGCGGACGAACCATATGAACCTTGGCCCACCGTGCCGGTTTCATCCGATTGATAGACCAAAGAACCGCTGCTCGCTCTCCATCCATATACACTTCCATTACTGTTGTATACGATCGATCGATTCCCACTGGCTACGTTGTTACATCCTGATCCTTCATAATTCGTACAGCTTATGGAAGAGTTCCCCACGATCTGAGAATACGCAACCGTCTGTGTCGCATACGTCTCTTGCCATTTGGTAATATTCCAGTAGTCGGCTTTTGCGGTTGCGTTTGAAATCTGACTTTGGAAAAAATTTCCCAGTGTTTGCGCTAACGTGCCGAGGGATGCGTTAGAATTCAGAGCATCCTGTAGATCTTCCAACAATTCGTCCATGTCCCCAAACACGGATGTCAAACTCGGATCACTCGATGCATTTGTTTTCAATTGATTTTCTTGAGAACGTATATTTGTAATTGTGGATTGAAGCGCGTTTCTCATTTGGCTTTGAGCGTTTGCAATCAATTGTTTGTTCGCCAACCACTGGGCTTTTGTTTGTTCGATTCCATTCAAATAACTTAATTTATCATTTTCGAGTCCTGTAATCGATTGATTCCATTGCAGGATTCCATTCTGGATCGCATTTAAGGAATTCTGTTCCCAGGTGTTTTGTTTGTTAAGTAAATCCTGCCATTTAGAATCCCAGAGCTGGGTTCCTTGGTAATAACTCTGTGCCGCTTGTGCGGGGTTTGTTGCTTGGGCGGCAGGAGTAGTGGTTACAGTTTGCACAGTCGGATTGATCGTATTCACCGCATTTGTGTTCGTCGATGTTACGTTGTTCGATGTGTTTTGGGATAATGTCGCTAAAAAGATTTGTAACTCTGCTTGTATGTACGCGTTTACGTCCGCGATCCATTGGTTCTTTGCCTGTTGTTTCTGCAATTCCAACTGAGCTCTTACAGCGTCTTTGTAAACATTTACGTTATTCACCGTGTCCGAGTTATTCACTCCACCCACGATCGCTTCTATCTCCGCGTTGACTCCCGTTTCCCAAGCGGCTTCTAATACTTGTTCTCCGTTGTTCACCGAATTTAAAAACGTTCCCGAATCCGTGGCTCCGGCTTTTGCCGCGTCCACGTAAGGTTTTAATTCGTCGTTTGCAAATTGTTTTGTCGATCCAAGCGTCGGCACACTTTGAGCGTCCAGAGAACTGGAGGACAAAAAACTGAAAACGGTCAGAGGTATGACAAAGGATATATGAAACGAAAAGATCGTGATTAAACTTACGATCTTTGTTTTAAAGGAAAAACGATTCGGAGAACTGACGACTGAGCACGGAAAACTGGGGACAGTGGGGCGAATTTTTCTTCGCTTCCGCGAAGAAAAACCGCGCTCTTCGCTCCAATCTGCATCGCAACATGTTAGCATTTCCGTATATTCCAGTTTCATCCTTCAATTCATGTTGCGTCGCAGGATTTCTGCTGCGATCGCTTTCGCTTCGTAGTTCGATGTTTGGTCTTTAAAACTCAAAAGCTGAATTCCAAACCCGTGATGCAACTTTTCCCCCGTTTCCGTCCTCTAAAGACTCGAACAAGATTGAAAAAATTTGTGATTTGTGTCAATTATCATATCACTGACAAATAACAAAAATTAGGCGTTCAGCAAAAAAAGATTCATATTGTGATGAAAATATTACGATGTATTCACAGATAACATGCAGACAGCGACCCATTCATCAGTCATACTTCCTACAATCCCTAAAAAAAACAGGAATTCATACGATACATTCTGGAAATTCAATGTCGCTAACGGCGTTATTACTTCCGAGCAGCTCAAAGGGTTACCGAAATCCACCGTTCACTCTCTAAAAAACAAAGATCCAGATTCCTTTCGTCATATCTACGGGTTTCGGTTTAACGGGATGGAGCCGAATCTTCAAAGAGAAGCTAACTACCTTTCCATACGCTTGGAAAACTCTCTTACCCTTCAAAAAGGGATCATCGCTCTTGCAAAAATCAAACTATGTCTTCTTCAGATCAAATCTCTTCCGAAAAAGATGAAAAACTCAATTCAAGTTAAAGAAAAAATCGTCCGTACCATTCAAAGAGTAAGGGACGACCTTGGATTCGAAAGAACATTAAGGAAGTTTCATATCTCAAAGTCCACTTTTCACAGCTGGTTTTTCCAAGTGCGGTTCCGATGTAGTAGTTCCTGGGAAAAACTCTGCCACAAGCGGTTTGTCGGTCAGATTTCAGTCAAGGAAATCGATTCTTTAAAAAATCTTCTTTTGGAAAAAGCTACTTTGTTTTGGCCTCTTTCTTCCATTTGGGGATACGCTAGAAAAAACGACATTCTGCATTGCAGCTTATCTTCCTTTTACAAATGGGCAAGAGTGATTCGTCCCGAACTCTTTTCAAACAAGTTTAAGAAGCTAAAGAAAGAAGGTTTTAAAACCTACCGTCCCAATGAAGTTTGGCATTGCGATATCACTCAGTTTGTCACCAAAGACAACGTCAAATCTCATATTTACATCTTGATTGATAACTTCTCTAAGATGATTTTAGCGTTTAGAGTCGCTGCCCAAGTCGACAGCGACATCTGTGCTTCGTTAGTCGAGGAAGCCATTTCCAAGTATCAAACCTCTTTTTCCAAATTGACCTTACCCGATCTTTTTCCTTTAATCAATCTCAATCTTTCTAAAGAATCTTCTTTCGTTCATTTGATGACCGACGGGGGGCCCGAAAATCAAGGCGCTCTCGACAGAATGATTTTTGATTACAAGCTTCCAATCAACAAAATTACCGCAGGTAAAGACGTTTCATTTTCTAACAGTCCCATAGAGGCAATCCACAAAATCACAAAGTATCAGTGCCTTCATCATTTAGATATTCCTAATAGACAATCTTTGATTCAAAAATTGTCCGAATGGATTCCCATCTACAACGATCAACGGCCCAACAGAGCCGGCCGTTATCTACTCACTCCTTCCGAAATCTTTCGCGGTAAATCCATTGATTCTAATTTGCTAAACCAACAATCGAAAGACGCTAAAAAACAAAGATACCTCCTTAATAAAGTTACATCCTGCGGAGTTTGTTAGAATACAGGTTTCAAATCCGGTAATTAACCCAATCATCATTTACACTTTTATAATGTGATGTCTCTCTTCACATCATCCCTGCAACTTTCATGCCGGTTCACTTTTGTGAACCGTTTAGTCCAGTTTGCACTTGGAATGTGCTCGGAATCACTGAGTTGTAACACCAGCCTTCGGCAATCCCTTTCTCAGCTTTTTCAATCCTTGTTCGGAAATTTCCGTACCAGACAGCTCTAACATTGAAAGTTGTTTCATTTTCAACAAATGAGGAATACAGCCGTCATCAATAGTAGTAATTTCATCTAAATGAAGCCGAGTAATCGTTTTACTTTTAGAAATATGTTCAATTCCTTTGTTGGTTATTTTAGTTCTTAGCAAAGACAGAGATTCTAATTTTGGAAGCGTAGAAATCTGTTTCAACCCTTCATCTGTGATTTTGGAATCGCTTAAATTCAATGTGTCCAAATTGGGAAACACAACAAGGTATTGCATTCCTTCATCCGTCATTTCCTTCATTCCTAAGTTATCAAATTTCTCCGGTTCCAATTTTTCTTCATATTGTTTGAAACTTGGGCTGATGGAGCTGTAATACTCATATGCCTTTTCTTTCAGACTTTTTTCCGCAAAAATTCCCATAGTTCCCGCCAATCCTAAAATTAAAATCGCTATCAACTTCGTTTTCATCAATTTCCTCCAGTTAATAAATCTAATGCTTTCTTCTTGTAATGACTTGTATAGTCAAAAGCGGGCAATCCTTGAGATTGTCTTACCTCTGGACCAAACGTCACACCTTGAATAAATCCGGAATGTGTTTCGGCGTTATCTACTTTCGTGTGCATATGATATGCCGGTGCGGATAACATTCCAAATCTTGGACTATTCTTGTTTGTATTGATCGATACAGCCATGTTTCCTGTAATTCCTGTATATCCAATCGGAGTTCCGTACGGCAATGGAGTTTTGTTTTTGAAAGCATTATACGCTACATCCGGCATTTGATTCAGAACATGTCGATGATATTCCACGATTTTCTTACCATTGATCATAGTTTCTGTTACGATTTCGTTACCGCCTAAGCTTCGCTTATTTATTTCCTTTATCTTAAACGTACCACCTTCCGGACCCCAAACCGATTGCGCCGCTCCTTTCGCTGCATGATAATCCCCGGAGTAAACTCCATTAGCTTTGTCAGTATGTAATTCCGTTTGAGTCCAAGGAGCTTTCACTCTTTCGTTTGGATTGGTTGGGATCAACGTATGATCCGCTCCGAGACCTTCCGTTCTGTAATACAGCTTTCCGGTTTTTTCATTTCGGATCAAATTGCCTCCGCTAGTTCCCGATTCAAGTTCCATGTTGATTAGCTTTTTGTGATAATCAGGATGCATACTTACATCGACTTCGCCTTTTTGCAAATAAGGCTTTTCACTTCTTTGTTTGTCTAAGTGATTTGATATTGCATCTTCACCAACTCGCAAGTGACGATCGGAGGCGCTTTCGGTTGAGTCCGACGCACCATATGCAGCACCATCTCCGATATTCTCGTGATGCAGTGACTGCATACTCAGCGTTTCATTGCCACCGAACGCGTTCTTAGCACCATCCCAAGCACTTGAGGCAACTCCGACAACGCTGTCGATTGCTCCATCGATCTTGTTACCAACCCAATCCAGACCGCCGCCTAACGTCTCAGCCGCCTTACCCAGAATGTGATCGAGGATTCCGTCTTCTTCTCTTCTTTGAGTTTCAATCCCTGCACCCGCGATCGCCGCTGCTCCAGATTCTTGATTATTTTTGCTTTGCGCGCCTCTGGATGCTTCTTGCGCATCCGCGTCTTCTTTCGCTTTTCCGGAAATAAAGTCTGCCTTCCACTTGTCGGCTAAAAAGTTTGTGTTTGCTTGGAATCCTCCGGACTCACTCCAGTTTCCTGCATTGACTCCTCCCGATGCGTTAAGCGCTGCTGATACTCCGTCTCTTTGATTGAAACTTAAAGTTCCACCGGCTCCTTTCATTTGATTTGCAAGTGAATTCTTCGCTTTGTCTTTGTCTCCAGGAGCTTCGTATCCGATGTTTCCACCGACACCGCCTTTCTCGCTCCAACTGATTCCGCCATTGACTCCATTACTAAAACTTTTACTAAGGCTTGCACCAAATCCGTCTCCTTCGTTGTAACTGAGTGCTAAGCCCGTTCCGTTTTGGGATGTAAATCCCGCGTTTCCACTTACGCTTCCTGTTTTACTGTTGTAGCTGAGTCCTGCATTGAATCCGCCTTTCGTTAAACCGACATCTACCGATGTTCCGCCTCGCTCGGAGATTCCCACTGTTGCTGTAGCGGGTCCATATCCGACTCCTACGCTTGCACCAAATCCATTTTCTGCGGAGTAGCTGAGGCCTACGTTAACCGCTCCTCCTGTAAAACTTTTGACAGCAGCTCCTGCAGCTCCACCCACAGCACCGACGAGCGCACCTTTTAATCCTCCGCTTGCAGCTCCTGTGGCGGCACCCAGGCCTGCACCCACTGCCATAGCGACCATCAGAGAAGCTCCGCCGGTGAAGGGCGCTGCTGCAACCGCTACAACTGTTGTTACTATTTGGAACTCTTGGCTTTGATACCATTGTTCTTTCGGCTTGTTCATCTTCTCCATCTGATTGGAGATGAGCCATGTCGGGATTCCGGTTGCTTTCGAAATTGCGTTTACAGTCTCGTCTTTGACATACGCTTTCACTGCGTCTTTCATACTACTTCCACCGACTAAAGCTCCGACAAGACTTGCAGGTAATCCGGTTGCTTCCGCAACGGCTCCCGTTATGCGGCTTTGTGCTTCCGACTTCACGGCTTGGGTAAATCTTTGGCCCATGCTTCCGGATCCGCCGTTCATTCCATTCAAAATTGTAAACAGAAAACCCTTGCTTTCTTTCTCCGCGTCATTCGCCTTTGCTTGTTTTTCGATCCGAGACTCAATGTCTTCGGAGTAGACGGCATATTTTTGATTTACGTTCGAGAGTTGACTCTCTGCGTTTTGAGTTCCCACTAACTTCAAGTTGAAGTTGTAGCCTAAATTCGATATATCAAATCCGGATGTTACGATCAAATACTGCATTCCGTAGCTAATTTCTACGGGTATGCCTTTGACGCTCACCGAGCCTTTTAATTCTCTGCTTCCTCCAAAAACTGTGTCGTCAATGTTTGCTCCTTCATACATCGCCTTTCCAATCTTCTTCATATCTCCGCTTTGGCCTTTGAAACTTTCTGTTCCGAAGTTGTATTTCGATCCTTGTTCGTGATAATTTTTGAGTCCTCCCATTTCTCCTTCGAACATGCCTTTCAAGTCGCCTGGTAAAGCTTGAAAGGAGGCTACCGTTGTATCCCGATTTTCTTTGTAGAGTTCCTTTTTGTAGTCTCGGATTTCTTGATTCTGTGCGTATTCTTCTTTGATCTCGTTTGTTTTGTCGCTGAACTGAGCAAACATCGTCTCCACGTTCTTTTGGAGATTGTCGATGTAGTTTTTAACTCCCAGTACCATTTCCGCGTTGAATCTTGTCGCGTTTGGATTCATCATATCCACGCTCAAGTTTCCTGGATTGAATTTTGTGTCTATTCTAATATATTGATATTCTAAATCGGGAGAATAACTCGTGCTCTTCATCGCACTTCCGTCGATTTCAATTTCTCCGCTGTAGATCTGTCGATACGCGGATATTCCTTCTCCATCCGTTCGGAAAGAATATCCTGCGTCTCGGAGATATTTGTAATCTTCTCCGTTCGTCAGAGCTTCGAGTAACGTCTTTTGAAGTTGGTTACTTCTTTCTTCGTTGTCTTTTTGAAGTTTCTTTGCGTAGTCGTCTAAGTATTTAGATACCGCGCTGTTTGCTGCTAGGTTGATTGCTTGGCTGCTTCCTTGGAGTAGGGTTTGTAATGCATTCAAATCGTTTTGGTTTGTCACAAGTGAATTCATGTGGGCAAGTAGTTCATCTGCCTTTTTTTGTTTTTCTTCCAGCTCTTTCTCTTGTGCTTGTATGTATTGGCTCACTCCGTTTGCGCTTACTTCTTGTGGGAGTGTGCTTTGTATGCTTGCGATCATTTCTTGCAATCCATCCAAGAGTCCTTCTCCGATATTACGGTTTGCTAATTCCTTCGATTCGAGTAGCAACCGTTCTACTCTTTCTTTGTTTTCTTCTCCTTGTTTGTTTAAGTTGGTCGCTGTTTGGATCATTCCTTGGATTTGGTTGTAACTTTCTCCTTCGGAAATAATTCCTGCTACTTGATTCTTTCCTTCTTGGATTTGTTTTTGAACTTGAGTTGTATTTTGAAAGTTTTTGTTGAGTAGGTTATCTCTGTAACTTAGGAAAGAATTTTTGGTATATGTCAATCCTCGGTTGTCTATTTCACTCGTAATTTCTTCTCCCAAGTTGTAGTATTTCTTTTTTAAATATCCTAAAGCGTTGTTTTTTTCTCTCACCGCATAACCAGTGTATAGCGCTGCTTCGTCGAATTTTGCTTCGCTTCTTGCTTTGTCTGCTAACTCTTGATATCTTTCGGATTTCTCAAAGTATTCGTTTGCGGTTTTTAAATATGTGATCTCTTCATCGACTACTTCTGCTTGTAGTGTTGTCGCGACTGCAATGTCTGCGATCATGTTCGTATACAAGGTTTCTTTTGCTTGGCTTGTGTTGTTGCGACCGTTAAAGTTAAATCCTCCGTTGGTTCCATTGATTTCATTTTGCCAAAACGTTTGGTTTTGTCCGCTCGTTGTAATTTGGGTTTGGAGTGTTTGCAACTCTATATTGTCTACGATATATGCCCCGTTTCCGTAAATCGTTTGTGCCAGTGCATTGATTCGATTACTTGCGCTGAGTTCTGCTGTTTTGTAGGCTTCGCTTCTTCCAAAAGAATCCGCGATTGTTTGAGAGAGGTTGGCTCCTTGTCCGTTCCAACTTGTTTGGTTTTGTTGATTCGTTAATGCTTGTTGCATTACGTTTCCTGCCGCTGCATATTGATACGTTTGATACAAACCTGTTGCTGCGTTGTAAAGCCCGGTTGTATTTGTCTCCGAGTTTGTAATTTGTGTTTGTAGTTGGTTTGCTTGCGGAATTGCGTTTGTTTGGAATTGTGTTTCTCCGTCAGTTGCAGTTACCGCTTGTTGTAATATATCTTTTGCGGATAAATACCAGTTGAGTTCCGATTGTTGGAAGATTGATATCGTATTATCCCAATTCTCTTGTCCGCTTCTGTATTGGCTATTTGCGTTATCCGCGCTTCCTGCAATTCCTGCCATTTGGTAACCGTAAACTTCTGTGACCCAGGCTCCTCTTGCCGCCTTCATGAGATTAATCTGATTATCATAGTTGGAAATTGTAGATTGTTTCGTTTGTTCCAGTTCTAATAGTTTTGCTTGGTATTCTTCTTCGTATGTTTGCGATCTTTCTTCCCAGTCTTTCAACGGATTGACCAAGGACAAAAATGTAGATGCAATATTTGTAAACTGAGTTTTCATACTCGTCCAAAAGTTCTGGTTTGCTTGCATCGCAGAGTCTATGTATTTGTATTTCGTTTGTATTTGAACTTGGTTATTCAATCCCAACGATCCATACCAGTTGGAACTATTTAAAGCGCTTCCTCCCAAATATACTTTTGTTTCCAATGCAACACTCGATCCGGAAACTGCATTTCCCGCTTGGGAGGATTGTCCAAATGCAGTGTTATAACTTCCGAATATTGCATTTCGAATATTATTGTTGTTTGTTATCTGTTGTTGGTTGAACGTCCCGCTTGCAAATACTGTATAGTTTTGGTCGATAACTGTGTCTCGGGTATATCCGCAGAATTCGAATCTGTCACCACAATAGACACCGTTGGACTCGTAACCTCCAAATCCACCGACACAAGTTCCGCCGAAATCCCATGCTTGACAACTGATTTGGTAATGTGAGTTTTCAATATATGCGGACGAACCATATGAACCTTGGCCCACCGTGCCGGTTTCATCCGATTGATAGACCAAAGAACCGCTGCTCGCTCTCCATCCATATACACTTCCATTACTGTTGTATACGATCGATCGATTCCCACTGGCTACGTTGTTACATCCTGATCCTTCATAATTCGTACAGCTTATGGAAGAGTTCCCCACGATCTGAGAATACGCAACCGTCTGTGTCGCATACGTCTCTTGCCATTTGGTAATATTCCAGTAGTCGGCTTTTGCGGTTGCGTTTGAAATCTGACTTTGGAAAAAATTTCCCAGTGTTTGCGCTAACGTGCCGAGGGATGCGTTAGAATTCAGAGCATCCTGTAGATCTTCCAACAATTCGTCCATGTCCCCAAACACGGATGTCAAACTCGGATCACTCGATGCATTTGTTTTCAATTGATTTTCTTGAGAACGTATATTTGTAATTGTGGATTGAAGCGCGTTTCTCATTTGGCTTTGAGCGTTTGCAATCAATTGTTTGTTCGCCAACCACTGGGCTTTTGTTTGTTCGATTCCATTCAAATAACTTAATTTATCATTTTCGAGTCCTGTAATCGATTGATTCCATTGCAGGATTCCATTCTGGATCGCATTTAAGGAATTCTGTTCCCAGGTGTTTTGTTTGTTAAGTAAATCCTGCCATTTAGAATCCCAGAGCTGGGTTCCTTGGTAATAACTCTGTGCCGCTTGTGCGGGGTTTGTTGCTTGGGCGGCAGGAGTAGTGGTTACAGTTTGCACAGTCGGATTGATCGTATTCACCGCATTTGTGTTCGTCGATGTTACGTTGTTCGATGTGTTTTGGGATAATGTCGCTAAAAAGATTTGTAACTCTGCTTGTATGTACGCGTTTACGTCCGCGATCCATTGGTTCTTTGCCTGTTGTTTCTGCAATTCCAACTGAGCTCTTACAGCGTCTTTGTAAACATTTACGTTATTCACCGTGTCCGAGTTATTCACTCCACCCACGATCGCTTCTATCTCCGCGTTGACTCCCGTTTCCCAAGCGGCTTCTAATACTTGTTCTCCGTTGTTCACCGAATTTAAAAACGTTCCCGAATCCGTGGCTCCGGCTTTTGCCGCGTCCACGTAAGGTTTTAATTCGTCGTTTGCAAATTGTTTTGTCGATCCAAGCGTCGGCACACTTTGAGCGTCCAGAGAACTGGAGGACAAAAAACTGAAAACGGTCAGAGGTATGACAAAGGATATATGAAACGAAAAGATCGTGATTAAACTTACGATCTTTGTTTTAAAGGAAAAACGATTCGGAGAACTGACGACTGAGCACGGAAAACTGGGGACAGTGGGGCGAATTTTTCTTCGCTTCCGCGAAGAAAAACCGCGCTCTTCGCTCCAATCTGCATCGCAACATGTTAGCATTTCCGTATATTCCAGTTTCATCCTTCAATTCATGTTGCGTCGCAGGATTTCTGCTGCGATCGCTTTCGCTTCGTAGTTCGATGTTTGGTCTTTAAAACTCAAAAGCTGAATTCCAAACCCGTGATGCAACTTTTCCCCCGTTTCCGTCCTCTAAAGACTCGAACAAGATTGAAAAAATTTGTGATTTGTGTCAATTATCATATCACTGACAAATAACAAAAATTAGGCGTTCAGCAAAAAAAGATTCATATTGTGATGAAAATATTACGATGTATTCACAGATAACATGCAGACAGCGACCCATTCATCAGTCATACTTCCTACAATCCCTAAAAAAAACAGGAATTCATACGATACATTCTGGAAATTCAATGTCGCTAACGGCGTTATTACTTCCGAGCAGCTCAAAGGGTTACCGAAATCCACCGTTCACTCTCTAAAAAACAAAGATCCAGATTCCTTTCGTCATATCTACGGGTTTCGGTTTAACGGGATGGAGCCGAATCTTCAAAGAGAAGCTAACTACCTTTCCATACGCTTGGAAAACTCTCTTACCCTTCAAAAAGGGATCATCGCTCTTGCAAAAATCAAACTATGTCTTCTTCAGATCAAATCTCTTCCGAAAAGATGAAAAACTCAATTCAAGTTAAAGAAAAAATCGTCCGTACCATTCAAAGAGTAAGGGACGACCTTGGATTCGAAAGAACATTAAGGAAGTTTCATATCTCAAAGTCCACTTTTCACAGCTGGTTTTTCCAAGTGCGGTTCCGATGTAGTAGTTCCTGGGAAAAACTCTGCCACAAGCGGTTTGTCGGTCAGATTTCAGTCAAGGAAATCGATTCTTTAAAAAATCTTCTTTTGGAAAAAGCTACTTTGTTTTGGCCTCTTTCTTCCATTTGGGGATACGCTAGAAAAAACGACATTCTGCATTGCAGCTTATCTTCCTTTTACAAATGGGCAAGAGTGATTCGTCCCGAACTCTTTTCAAACAAGTTTAAGAAGCTAAAGAAAGAAGGTTTTAAAACCTACCGTCCCAATGAAGTTTGGCATTGCGATATCACTCAGTTTGTCACCAAAGACAACGTCAAATCTCATATTTACATCTTGATTGATAACTTCTCTAAGATGATTTTAGCGTTTAGAGTCGCTGCCCAAGTCGACAGCGACATCTGTGCTTCGTTAGTCGAGGAAGCCATTTCCAAGTATCAAACCTCTTTTTCCAAATTGACCTTACCCGATCTTTTTCCTTTAATCAATCTCAATCTTTCTAAAGAATCTTCTTTCGTTCATTTGATGACCGACGGGGGGCCCGAAAATCAAGGCGCTCTCGACAGAATGATTTTTGATTACAAGCTTCCAATCAACAAAATTACCGCAGGTAAAGACGTTTCATTTTCTAACAGTCCCATAGAGGCAATCCACAAAATCACAAAGTATCAGTGCCTTCATCATTTAGATATTCCTAATAGACAATCTTTGATTCAAAAATTGTCCGAATGGATTCCCATCTACAACGATCAACGGCCCAACAGAGCCGGCCGTTATCTACTCACTCCTTCCGAAATCTTTCGCGGTAAATCCATTGATTCTAATTTGCTAAACCAACAATCGAAAGACGCTAAAAAACAAAGATACCTCCTTAATAAAGTTACATCCTGCGGAGTTTGTTAGAATACAGGTTTCAAATCCGGTAATTAACCCAATCATCATTTACACTTTTATAATGTGATGTCTCTCTTCACATCATCCCTGCAACTTTCATGCCGGTTCACTTTTGTGAACCGTTTAGTCCAGTTTGCACTCGGAATGTGCTGGTGCTGTGGTCGGTCTAAAGCTCGTAATCCTCAGTTTCCACTGGCATTTTCTTGCGAAGCCTTTCAATTGCCTTGTCGGAAAGTTTGGTTCCAGCCGCTCGAAGATCAACGTTTAACTTTAAAAGATCTTCTACAGCTTCATCATCAATATTCGTATATGAAATATTGAGAATTTTTAAATGTTTCCAATCTCGCAAAACCTTAATCGCTTTGTTCGTAATCAAAGTTGAATCAATATCTAAGTGTCTAATTTTGTTATTTTGCAATGTAGTGAGACCTTCATCTGATATTTTGGTTTTTGATAATGCAAGATCTTCTAAATTTGGAAATATTAAGATGTATTTTAATTTGTCATCTGTGATCGCCGTATCTCTAAGATAAAATCCGTCAACTTCATTGAGTTTCTCCTTCGTCATTCGAGCATCATTTGGAGCCAAGATTCTCAAATATGACAACGCTTCTTCGGTTGGGTCATTCTCTTTTGCTTTTCCTTTCACGCAATTCACCAAAATTAAAAATATTAAAAGATATGTTATTTTCTGAACTTTCATACTTTACCTCTCTTACCCATTCTCAATATCCCATTCCTTTCAGTCCCCAATCTTTCCACTGGGTCGCATTTGAATTTCTAAATTTAGCATGGGCATGATCTGTTGGATCCCACTTGATTTGGCCGTCATTCCCAATTCCATGCTGTCCAGTTACACCAGTCCAACCGACAATCGTCCCATTGTCGAATGTAAGCGGAGTATTTGGATTGGTTTTTAACTGATCAATCACGTAACTTGGAAATTGATTTTGGGCATGACGAAGATCTACCTCACGCGTAACCCCTCCAAGTTTGTATTTTAGTGTAAGAGAGTTTCCGCCCTCTGACATCTTACTCAATCCAGTAACTTGAAACTTTCCGTCATCGGATTTCATTACAGTCATTGGACTACCATACGGAGCATGCAAATCTACCGCACCTGGATCTTTAGCCTGATTGTGCGAATCAACTGCAGTCCAGGGCTTTTCAGTTATTTTCGTCGGTTCCATCGGAATTGATTTCGAATCCTTTCCTAATGCCTCCGTTCTGAAATACATATTTCCGTCCCCATCCTTCACAATTTTACCAATTACTCCTTTTGAATCTTCCAAATGAGTTAGTTTTTGTAAGTGTTCCTTCGAGACATCTGTGTATTTGCCAGGATCTTTTGCGGTATTGAGAGGGATCTTGTCCCTCTCTCCTTGTGTATTATTCGCGTACGTTGATTTGGCTTCTCCGACCCGTTTGTCGAAGTCTGCTTTTGAAATCTTGCCTTCTTTGAAATCAAGATATGCAGATACTTCGTTACCGATTCGCGTTAATTTAGTCAAAGCAGCTTTTTCAGGAAGTCCGGATTCTTTGAGTCCAGCCAATTCTACTCCTTGAAGTTTGTCGTATTGGCTTTGAAGATGCTCGATTTCTTTGTTCAAATTCTTCTGGTCGTTCTCACTCAAATGTTCAAAGGTTGTTCCTCCGTCGCTTCCGTCCTCTCTTCTCGTTCCGGCGTATCCAGCCCCTGCGATCGCCGCTGCTCCAGATTCTTGATTGTTCCTATTTTGAGCGCCTCTCGATGCTTCTTGCGCATCTGCGTCTTCTTTCGCTTTTCCTGATATAAAATCGGCTTTCCACTTGTCTGCCAAAAAGTTCGTGTTTGCTTGGAAGCCTCCGGACTCACTCCAGTTTCCTGCATTGACTCCTCCCGATGCGTTAAGCGCTGCGGATACTCCGTCTCTTTGATTGAAACTTAAAGTTCCACCGGCTCCTTTCATTTGATTTGCAAGTGAGTCTTTCGGTTTGTTTTTGTCTCCAGGTGCTTCGTATCCGATGTTTCCACCGACACCGCCTTTCTCGCTCCAACTGATTCCGCCATTGACTCCATTGCTAAAACTTTTACTAAGGCTTGCACCAAATCCGTCTCCTTCGTTGTAGCTCAGCGCTAAGCCTGTTCCGTTTTGGGAAGTAAATCCTGTGCTTCCGCTCACGCTTCCTGTTTTACTGTTGTAGTTTAGTCCTGCGTTAAAGCCGCCTTTTGTTAAACCGACATCTACCGATGTTCCGCCTCGCTCGGAGATTCCCACTGTTGCTGTTGCCGGTCCGTATCCGACTCCGACGCTTGCTCCGAATCCGTTTTCTGCGGAGTAGCTAAGTCCCACGTTAACCGCTCCTCCGGTAAAACTTTTGACAGCAGCTCCTGCAGCTCCACCCACAGCACCGACGAGCGCACCTTTTAATCCTCCGCTTGCAGCTCCTGTGGCGGCACCCAGGCCTGCACCCACTGCCATAGCGACCATCAGAGAAGCTCCGCCGGTGAAGGGCGCTGCCGCTACTGCTACCACTGTTGTCACCATTTGGAACTCTTGGCTTTGATACCATTGTTCTTTCGGTTTGTTCATCTTCTCCATCTGATTGGAGATAAGCCATGTAGGTAATCCGGTTGCTTTCGAAATTGCGTTTACGGTCTCGTCTTTGACATACGCTTTGACTGCGTCTTTCATACTACTTCCACCGACTAAAGCTCCGACAAGTGAAGCCGGTAATCCGGTTGCTTCCGCAACGGCTCCCGTTATGCGGCTTTGTGCTTCCGACTTCACGGCTTGGGTAAATCTTTGGCCCATGCTTCCGGATCCGCCGTTCATTCCATTCAAAATTGTAAATAGAAATCCCTTGCTTTCCTTCTCCGCGTCATTCGCCTTTGCTTGTTTCTCGATTCTATTTTGAATGTCTTCGGAGTAGACGGCATATTTTTGATTTACGTTCGAGAGTTGACTCTCTGCGTTTTGAGTTCCCACTAACTTCAAGTTGAAGTTGTAGCCTAAATTCGATATATCAAATCCGGATGTTACGATCAAATACTGCATTCCGTAGCTAATTTCTACAGGTATGCCTTTGACGCTCACCGAGCCTTTGAGTTCTCTGCTTCCTCCAAAAACTGTGTCGTCAATGTTTGCTCCTTCATACATCGCCTTTCCAATCTTCTTCATATCTCCGCTTTGGCCTTTGAAACTTTCTGTTCCGAAGTTGTATTTCGATCCTTGTTCGTGATAATTTTTGAGTCCTCCCATTTCTCCTTCGAACATGCCTTTCAAGTCGCCTGGTAAAGCTTGAAAGGAGGCTACCGTTGTATCCCGATTTTCTTTGTAGAGTTCCTTTTTGTAGTCTCGGATTTCTTGATTCTGTGCGTATTCTTCTTTGATCTCGTTTGTTTTGTCGCTGAACTGAGCAAACATCGTCTCCACGTTCTTTTGGAGATTGTCGATGTAGTTTTTAACTCCCAGTACCATTTCCGCGTTGAATCTTGTCGCGTTTGGATTCATCATATCCACGCTCAAGTTTCCTGGATTGAATTTTGTGTCTATTCTAATATATTGATATTCTAAATCGGGAGAATAACTCGTGCTCTTCATCGCACTGCCGTCGATTTCGATTTCTCCGCTGTAGATCTGTCGATACGCGGATATTCCTTCTCCATCCGTTCGGAAAGAATATCCTGCGTCTCTGAGATATTTGTAATCTTCTCCGTTCGTCAGAGCTTCGAGGAGTGTCTTTTGGAGTTGGTTACTTCTTTCTTCGTTGTCTTTTTGAAGTTTCTTTGCGTAATCGTCTAAGTATTTGGACACTGCGCTGTTTGCTGCCAAGTTGATTGCTTGGCTGCTTCCTTGGAGTAGGGTTTGTAATGCATTCAAATCGTTTTGGTTTGTCACAAGTGAATTCATGTGGGCAAGTAGTTCGTCTGCCTTTTTTTGTTTTTCTTCCAGCTCTTTCTCTTGTGCTTGTATGTATTGGCTCACTCCGTTTGCGCTTACTTCTTGTGGGAGTGTGCTTTGTATGCTTGCGATCATTTCTTGCAATCCATCCAAGAGTCCTTCTCCGATATTACGGTTTGCTAATTCTTTGGATTCGAGTAGCAACCGTTCCACTCGTTCTTTGTTTTCTTCTCCTTGTTTGTTTAGGTTTGTCGCCGTTTGGATCATTCCTTGGATTTGGTTGTAACTTTCTCCTTCGGAAATAATTCCTGCTACAGCGTTTTTTCCTTCTTGGATTTGTTTTTGAACTTGAGTTGTATTTTGAAAGTTTTTGTTGAGTAGGTTATCTCTGTAACTTAGGAAAGAATTTTTGGTATATGTCAATCCTCGGTTGTCTATTTCACTCGTAATTTCTTCTCCCAAGTTGTAGTATTTCTTTTTTAAATATCCTAAAGCGTTGTTTTTTTCTCTCACCGCATAACCAGTGTATAGCGCTGCTTCGTCGAATTTTGCTTCGCTTCTTGCTTTGTCTGCTAACTCTTGATATCTTTCGGATTTCTCAAAGTATTCGTTTGCGGTTTTTAAATATGTGATCTCTTCATCGACTACTTCTGCTTGTAGTGTTGTCGCGACTGCAATGTCTGCGATCATGTTCGTATACAAGGTTTCTTTTGCTTGGCTTGTGTTGTTGCGACCGTTAAAGTTAAATCCTCCGTTGGTTCCATTGATTTCATTTTGCCAAAACGTTTGGTTTTGTCCGCTCGTTGTAATTTGGGTTTGGAGTGTTTGCAACTCTATATTGTCTACGATATATGCCCCGTTTCCGTAAATCGTTTGTGCCAGTGCATTGATTCGATTACTTGCGCTGAGTTCTGCTGTTTTGTAGGCTTCGCTTCTTCCAAAAGAATCCGCGATTGTTTGAGAGAGGTTGGCTCCTTGTCCGTTCCAACTTGTTTGGTTTTGTTGATTCGTTAATGCTTGTTGCATTACGTTTCCTGCCGCTGCATATTGATACGTTTGATACAAACCTGTTGCTGCGTTGTAAAGCCCGGTTGTATTTGTCTCCGAGTTTGTAATTTGTGTTTGTAGTTGGTTTGCTTGCGGAATTGCGTTTGTTTGGAATTGTGTTTCTCCGTCAGTTGCAGTTACCGCTTGTTGTAATATATCTTTTGCGGATAAATACCAGTTGAGTTCCGATTGTTGGAAGATTGATATCGTATTATCCCAATTCTCTTGTCCGCTTCTGTATTGGCTATTTGCGTTATCCGCGCTTCCTGCAATTCCTGCCATTTGGTAACCGTAAACTTCTGTGACCCAGGCTCCTCTTGCCGCCTTCATGAGATTAATCTGATTATCATAGTTGGAAATCGTAGATTGTTTCGTTTGTTCCAGTTCTAATAGTTTTGCTTGGTATTCTTCTTCGTATGTTTGCGATCTTTCTTCCCAGTCTTTCAACGGATTGACCAAGGACAAAAATGTAGATGCAATATTTGTAAACTGAGTTTTCATACTCGTCCAAAAGTTCTGGTTTGCTTGCATCGCAGAGTCTATGTATTTGTATTTCGTTTGTATTTGAACTTGGTTATTCAATCCCAACGATCCATACCAGTTGGAACTATTTAAAGCGCTTCCTCCCAAATATACTTTTGTTTCCAATGCAACACTCGATCCGGAAACTGCATTTCCCGCTTGGGAGGATTGTCCAAATGCTGTATTATAACTTCCGAATATTGCATTTCGAATATTATTGTTGTTTGTTATCTGTTGTTGGTTGAACGTCCCGCTTGCAAATACTGTATAGTTTTGGTCGATAACTGTGTCTCGGGTATATCCGCAGAATTCGAATCTGTCACCACAATAGACACCGTTGGACTCGTAACCTCCAAATCCACCGACACAAGTTCCGCCGAAATCCCATGCTTGACAACTGATTTGGTAATGTGAGTTTTCAATATATGCGGACGAACCATATGAACCTTGGCCCACCGTGCCGGTTTCATCCGATTGATAGACCAAAGAACCGCTGCTCGCTCTCCATCCATATACACTTCCATTACTGTTGTATACGATCGATCGATTCCCACTGGCTACGTTGTTACATCCTGATCCTTCATAATTCGTACAACTTATGGAAGAGTTCCCCACGATCTGAGAATACGCAACCGTCTGTGTCGCATACGTCTCCTGCCATTTTGTTATATTCCAGTAGTCTGCTTTTGCGGTTGCGTTTGTTATCTGACTTTGGAAAAAATTTCCTAATGTTTGCGCTAACGTGCCGAGGGATGCGTTAGAATTCAGAGCCTCCTGTAGATCTTCCAACAATTCATCCATGTCCCCAAACACGGATGTCAAACTCGGATCACTCGATGCATTTGTTTTCAATTGATTTTCTTGAGAACGTATATTTGTAATTGTGGATTGAAGCGCGTTTCTCATTTGGCTTTGAGCGTTTGCAATCAATTGTTTGTTCGCCAACCACTGGGCTTTTGTTTGTTCGATTCCATTCAAATAACTTAATTTATCATTTTCGAGTCCTGTAATCGATTGATTCCATTGCAGGATTCCATTCTGGATCGCATTTAAGGAATTCTGTTCCCAGGTGTTTTGTTTGGTTAGTAAATCCTGCCATTTAGAATCCCAGAGTTGGGTTCCTTGGTAATAACTCTGTGCCGCTTGTGCGGGGTTTGTTGCTTGGGCGGCAGGAGTAGTGGTTACAGTTTGCACAGTCGGATTGATCGTATTCACCGCATTTGTGTTCGTCGATGTTACGTTGTTCGATGTGTTTTGAGATAATGTCGCTAAAAAGATTTGTAACTCTGCTTGTATGTATGCGTTTACGTCCGCGATCCACTGGTTCTTTGCCTGTTGTTTTTGCAGTTCCAACTGAGCTCTTACAGCGTCTTTGTAAACATTTACGTTATTCACCGTGTCCGAGTTATTCACTCCACCCACGATCGCTTCTATCTCCGCGTTGACTCCCGTTTCCCAAGCGGCTTCTAATACTTGTTCTCCGTTGTTCACCGAATTTAAAAACGTTCCCGAATCCGTGGCTCCGGCTTTTGCCGCGTCCACGTAAGGTTTTAATTCGTCGTTTGCAAATTGTTTTGTCGATCCAAGCGTCGGCACACTTTGAGCGGAGAGTTCGCCTAATATCGATAAGGGTAACACAAAAACTACGTGAAAGGCGAGGATCGTTATTAAACTGACGATCTTCGTTTTAAAGGAAAAACGGTTTTTAAAAGCGAGAATATTTCGTTTTTCTAATGCAGTTTTCTTTTTTGTCTCCGTAAACTGTATTCTAAAATCGTGATGTAATATCTCCCCCGTTTCTTTCTGTCCTCTGTCTGGAACGAGCGAAACGAAGTTCGTTTGTCTTCCGTCTTCTGAACGCGGTTTTAGGTCGGTGATGGATCTGTTTTTTGAATCTCTGTTTTGTCTCATGTTTTTACACCTGTTTGTGAACTGTTGGGGGCGGTCCGTTCATACGGATGGAATAATAGCGCATTAGTTTCCGATTGAGGTTCGGAACTTCCAAAAGATGACTTAATAGAATTAGAAAATCGGAATGTTTCCGGGTATCACCCGAATTGATCGAAGTGACTTTTTGATTTTTTAGATTGGATTGATCCCGTCTCGGAGGATACAACGGAGTTCTTTCTACGTTCTCAGAAAGAGAAGAGGGTAAATTGTTTTGCAATCGTCCGGTTTTGATTTCTTCCGACTTTTCTCGGATATATTCCCAAGCCCATTTCTCTATATTAACATTCTCTAAAATACGAATCTCAAAGGTATCGGCTTTCCATTCCCAACTTGCGGAATCAAGCATATCTTCGACTTTTCCAAACCTATGTTCCGTGTTTTTGGAGGAATCAGAATTGAATTCTAAATTCAAAACTTCTTTTTGGTTTGTTACAGTTTCACTAAAACGATTGTTAACTTTTTCTTTAAACCTCAAATCCGAAACGGATTCGATTGCTTTTTGTGGATTGGCGGTTTCTTCCTCAAAACCTGTCTCTAAGACCGCGACATCTTGTCGGATTGTTGGAATCGTTTTTGATTGAACTTGTTCCAAAGAATCAAACTTCAAGTCGTCTTTCCGATGAACTTGTTCCAAAGAATCAAACTTCAAGTCGTCTTTCCGATGAACTTGTTCCAAAGAATCAAACTTCAAGTCGTCTTTCCAATGAACTTGTTCCAAAGAATCAAACTTCAAGTCGTCTTTCCAATGAACTTGTTCCAAAGCATCAATCACAACTTCGGAATATTCTTTGGACAAAGGTGCCCCGTTTTTCTTTTGAGAGTTACGAGACAAATAACGTTCTACTTCTAAAATATACAGTTGAGTCAATTTGTCCCGACGGTCTGGCTTTGAGGTTTTGATCTTTTGAGCTTCGTCGGGAGGTTCCGGTTTCGAGGTTTCAATTTTTTGAATGTGATCGAATTCTTGATTGGGAAAATCGGTGGAAATCAAAAAGGTTTTTATTTTTTGATCTTTTATTAAAAAATCAGAATTTGAAATTTCATCGATTGTGTTTTTCTTTGGGTTCTCTTTCGAACCTGACTGAAAATCCGGAAAATGTTCTTCTTCCGTTCGATCGAAATGTGTAGTCTTTTTGTGTTTGGAAAAATCGTCGTTCTTCGAATTATGGATTTTGTTTTCTTTTATGGAAAGCTCCATTTCTGCTTCCCACGCAGCACCGGTTGTTTCTAAGTTGTAGGTCAAATCCGGATCCGGTAAAAGCTCTGTGTTTGCAATGGCTTCCGGTTGATTTGTAGAAACTGGATTTACCGTTTCTGAAAAAGTTTCTGAATCAAATTCTTCCGTTTTTAATTCTTTCGATTTTATCTTTGGTTTTTTAGTCGTGTTTATTTCTTTTTGTAACTCAAGCAAATTAGGTTCTAATTCACTTTCCGGCTCAAAAGACCATCCTAAAATAGGATCTAATGTTTTATTAGAAACCGAGTCGACTAAAACGGATAATACCGTAAAAGCAGTAATTCCATGCAAAAGAAAAAAGACTAAAAACGGAAGACGATAGGGGAAATTTTTATTCCCGGACGCCGGACTCGTTTTAGATCGTTTGATTCTTTCTAACATCGTTTTTTAAAGACTAACAAAACCGTTACAAATTCAATTTCTAACAAAGATTAGCTGACTTCATCGTAAGTGTAGTCACGCGGATCTATGTTCGGTTTTGTAACAAAGACGAATCTTGTGATTTTCATAATACAATGCAATCACAATTTTCTAAAAAATCTGAAACCGTTTGCGGGACAAATTATTAAGGTTGGGTTTGGAGCGGTTTTAGGTGTTGGTTTTGACTAAAACTTAAGAGTGCTGGGTTTTCGTTTCCGGAAAAATGGGGGGACCTCCGTGTTTTTTTGGGGTTCATGCTTGCATATAACCCACGTTTTTCAAGTCCAGAAAGGGGCGCTATTTTGTCTTATATCAAATTCACATTAGAATTTGTCCCAAAACTGTCTTCTGTGGGAGCGGGCATTGCCGCGACACTGTCATCAGTCCTCTGAATGTAGGAGTTCCTACGGCCGAGGTTTTAGGATTAGGGATTTTTAAGCCTTGAGCGAATTAGATTCCGAATGAAATTGACCGAGAAAAACGATAGCTCAAGGATAACGGATGACCGATGACCGAAGTGAACAATCCTCACGATCGATTGATTCGAGAAACCTTTCAGGACAAAAAAGAAGCGGCTACTTTTTTCAAAAACACGTTAGCGCCGGAAGTGGTCAAATTACTCGACTTGGAAAATTTGGAATTGACCGAATCGAGCTTTATATCCGAGGAATTAAAACAAGAACAAACAGATCTGCTGTTTCAAATCCCTCTCAAGTCCGGAAACAAGTCGAACGTCTATTTACTTTTCGAACACAAAAGTTATTTAGAAAACACCATCTATATTCAATTATTAGGATATTTAACGGAAATCTATCGAAACCAACAAAGAAATGGAGAGAAGCTATCGGTTGTAATTCCATTCGTGTTCTATCACGGAGAAAAGGAATGGAAATTGGGAGATCGATTTTTGGACCAGTTCGTATTAACAAAACAAGAAACGGAAATTCTAAAAGACTTTATCCCCGATTTTAAAATAGACTTATTCGATCTAAAAGAAGTAGAGTTGAAGAAGAAGTTGGAAAGTATCACTTTTCAAGTCACTTTGGGAGTGGTTCAAAAAATCCGGGAAGGGGATTTGGAATTTGTTTCTCACTTACCGGGGTTATTTTCGCTACTATTAGGAATAGAGGAAGAATCGAAAAGGGTTGCAATCTTACGGAAACTGTTGTTGTATATTTATTGGGCCCGTGATTTAAAACCTACGGAACTCAAAAGAGTTTTGGAAAGATCAAAATTAGAACAATATGAGGAACTAACAGTGACTACAGCGGAGAGACTCATTTCAGAAGGCATACAACAAGGTGTTGAGAAAGGCAAGATTGAAGAAAAATTGGAGGTTGCCGGTAAAATGTTAAAGAAAGGAATTGATCTAAAGACCGTTTTAGAAATTACAGGATTCTCCGAAAAAAACCTGAAAGAAAATGGAATTCTTTAAAGTCGACGAGAGGGAGGTGTCAGTAGAACTGTGTAAATGACATATCCTAAAACGAGGCAGTGTCAGGAATCCTGTGTAAATAACTTTCTTTAAAACGAATCGATCTTCAATCGCTCGCCGAAAATGATTGAAAATTGGTTCATTGCTTCGGGGAATCCTACGCCAATACTTCACGAGTCGCCTCTGCGATATAGTTCGTATATCAGCGAATATGTGAGGATAAGTAACCGTAGGAGTCTCTATGGCTAAAAGTGATTCAAACTCTAAAGAAAAAAATATCCAAAACGTTTTATAGTTACGACTGATCAACCGAACCAAATTTGAATCAGAAATTTTATCGAAAACGCGTTCATAAATAATAAACTGGGTGTGATCCAAATTAAAATAGCTCTTCCGTTATTCTGATCATATTGTCCCGTAAAAGCGTGGTAACACAACCGTCCTTCCCAAATCCAAGCCAGTAATAAAGTCAACAAGCCGATCGAAAAAAACAACTTCAAGGAGTCTACGTTTTCCATTGTATAATTGAGTGAAATTAAATCGTATCCGGCCGAGATGATAAAACTCGAAAATAAAAGAGGGAGGGAAGTTGCGAGAGTTGTAATAAAGAGCTGTTTAAATCTGACTTTGTGCTCTCCGATGAAATAAAGAATAGGAAGTCGAATTAACGCGAGTAGAGTCGGAATTAAAATCCAGATCAAAACATAGATTACTTTAGACAACAAGGTAAAAATGAATCCTTGATCCTGTGCATAATTTTTTCGATTTTCTTCCGCCTTAGCGGAGGCTTCCTGGGCGACCTTGATTTTTATCGGAGCAAACAACGATTCGTGTAAAACTCTCGTAGACGTTAGAATGACCGCAAGACCAAACAAAATGATCAAGAAATTCCTAATTGAGTGGTTCGATTTAGATCGATCCGATTGTAACTGATAGGTTTTGAAATAATATTCCGGTCTAAATAAGACGTCCTTTAAATAATTCCATACGGTCATCGTATCTTTCTCCTAAGTTCCTTGATTTTAAAATTTGTCCAATCCATGCTGTGTTGATAAGTGCGAATAACCGTATTTACGATCGTGATTGGATATAAATACAATGTGATAAAAACGATCGGAGTAAAAAAACAAATTCCGACTAATCCGAGGATTAATGTGATGGATACTGTTTTAAGCATCGCCGAGCCGGTTCCGAAGCTGAAAGCCGAAGGTAAATAGAATAAAGCGATTAAAAACCAAAGTTGGAAAAACTTTGCCAGCAAAGTTTTTATTTTTTCCATTAAGTCGTACGGTATCGCTCCGGATTCGAATTTTTCTCCTTTATTTTTCCAAGGAGCCAATTCTTTTCTGAGTATAAACGCTTCCAAAATTGCGAATGCACTTATGATAATCATTCCTATATAAACTGGAATGGTAAAGGGCACGTCGATTAAATGGATAAATATTATAATAAAGAACAACGGTAAAGGGAGTACGGATAACAATAAGAACGGTCCCTTCAAAGATTCCAAATAAGACGCCAATATCATAAACAAAATCAATGCGGCAAATCCCAGAATGAAATTCATTTTTTTCTGATGTTCTAAAACCTTTTTCAGACTATCGCTGAACTCGATCCGATATTGTTTGGGGAGTTCGATTTGTTTTAATTTTTCGAGTTTGGGAATAATTTCGGTTAAACTCATATCGGCAATCCGAAGACTAAATGATAAAACTCTTCTTTTATTTTTTCTATAAATTCTTACAGGTGTGGTGTTTCGAACTAAAGAGGCTATTTCCAAAAGTGGCACGGACTTTCCGTCTTCTATGTCGATTTTGTATTCTTTCAGATCCGAAAACTGATCGCGGTAATTCGAATCGTACCGAATACGAACATCTATTTCCCTCTCTTCTTCTATGAACTTTGTCGCGACTCCTCCTTGGATTCCGTAACGTATAAGTCTTCCGATATCTTGGGAACTAATTCCCAAAGACTCGCTTTTTTCCTTGTCTATCACAACTCGAACCTCTTCCCTAGGAGGTTTATATCTCAATAAAACGTGTCTAACGTTCGGAAGTAAACCCTGTGCGGTTGAGGAAGCCTCTCTCGTAATTCGATCGATCGTGTTCAGATCGTCTCCGATCACGTCGATTGTTACCTCCTTCAATAAGGCTTCGTCATTACTTCCGGAAAAATATATAAAAGCAGGTTTGATGTCTCCGACGATTTCTTCCAATTCCTTTCCAATTTCATCCACGTCGGAAACGCTTTCGTTAAACTTCACTACAATCGTGGATTTTCCATTTTCCACTCTTGAGTTGACTTCTTTGATATTGTATAATTCCGAAAGGTTTTTCTCGATTCGTTCGGTTACATTATTGATTCTTGAAAAGCTGGTCCCGGAAGGAAATTCCACGTTTCCTATCAATTGTTTTTCTTCGACTTTGTTGATAAATTCGTGTTTGGATATTAGATAAAAGTAAATTCCGGTTAAAATAAATAGAATATAAAACGACAAAAATATACGAGGGTTATTTCTCGAATAATCAACGAACGATAATGTTTTTTGTATAATATTGTCTTTAATCCGATGAACATAAAAAGATAATACATTTTCTTTGGCGATTAATATTCTTAGGATTTTCGGAGCGGAGAAGTTTCCACTTTTAAAACTCGATTCGGTTTTAAGACTCGGTAATATCGCGATTGAAATTAAAAAACTTATAAAAAAATTACCCGATAAAACGAAACCGAGCCCGCCGTAGATGCTTTTCAGTTCTTTTGTGGCAAATAGTATAGGTAGGAACACTCCCGATATTAAAAGAATTGTAGTAAATATTTCTCCCGTGATCGAGATAGATTTGTTGTTTTTCCCGCGATCAGAAAACAATCGATTTGCGATAAAAACGCTTAGACAACATCCACAACTCAAAATCAACCCGACAATTGTAACGAGATTATAATCGATTTTTAGAAAATACATTAAAATCGAACCGATAAAAAATTGACATATTAGTAAAAATGCGGATAAACAAGAGGATTTGAATTCTTGAAATATTAAAAAAGCTGCAATAACGAAAATTAGGAAACCTATGGACGAAGCGATAAAAAAGTTTCTAATTGCGTTAGTGACCGTTTCGGCTTGATCGTACAATATTTCAAAATTTAGGTTCTCACTTTCCGCTTTTTTGAGCTCTTTTCTGAGTTCGTCGGAAACTGCAAGTAGATTGGCGGTTCCGGCTCGATAAACGTATATACTGACCGTATTTTCTCCGTTTACTCTTGCGGCCGAATGTTCCTCTCGATAGGAAAAATTTACTTTTGCTACATCTTTTACACGTACAAATCTGCCGGAATTGTCTCTTCGAAGAGATAAGGATTCTATCTCTTTTAAACTTCTCATTCTTCCTTTTACGTAAACTGGAATTTGAACGCTTCCTTCCGTAACTTCTCCGGGATTCTCGTTATAATTTGCCTCCTGAAGTACGGATAAAAGCAGGTTCATATCGACGCCGTATCCGAGCATTTTCTGTGCATCGCAGGAAACCAAAATTTCTCTCGGCTTTCCTCCGGCGACTACCACCTCGCTGACTCCGGGGATTCCTTCGATGATTTTTTTAATTTCACGATCCGATATTTCACGTATTTCCATAATGTTTAAAGATGTACTCTTTGGAACGATTATAAATGACGGTTTTTGAGTAGGATCGTATTGAAGGACGACAGGCTTTTGCGTTTCTCGTGGAAATTTATAGGAAACTTGTTCTACTTTGTCTCTTATTTCCAGGGATTTAATTTCTAGATCCGCGTTCTGATCAAATTGGATATGCACTTTCGATTTTCCCTCTTCGGAGACAGAAAAAAGATGTTCAATACCGCCTAACGTAGATACGGATTCTTCGATCGGTTTTGTGATAATCTCTTCTATCTTTTCAGGACCGACTCCGAAATATTCTGTTTCGACGGTTAAACCGGGATACGGCGCTTCCGGAAAAAGAGATATGGGAATAAAACGAAATGCGATTATACCCAATAATATCAAACTTAGGAAAATCATTGTGGTTCCCGTTTTATGATTCTCTACCCAAAGAGTAAGAGTAGACGGTTTCCGGCCGAATTCCGGAACGGTCGTATATTCCTTCAGATCGTTTTTTTTCTTGTTCTTTGCCATTTTAGAATATAATAAAAAGCGATTGGGATTAGAAAGAGCGACAACACGACCGAAGCGGCTAAGCCGCTGATCACCGTCACGGCCATCGGGGACTGAAATTCGGTTCCTTCCCCTAATTCGAGCGCAACCGGAAGTAGGCCTAAAAGTGTAGTTCCGTTATTCATGATGATCGGACGAAGTACAATTTGTCCGCTTCCTATGATTGCTTCTTTGAGAGATACCTGATCGTGTTCTAGGATCTCCACGTATTCGTAAAACAAGGCGGCGTTATCTACCACAATTCCCACTAGAAGAATGATTCCGGTAAACGAACTGATATTGAAGCTGTTACCCGTTATCAATAACGCAGGTATAATTCCGATCAGGATCAGAGGTATCGTACACAACATGACTAAAGGAATTAAAAGCGATTCGAATTGACCCGCGAGCAACATATAAATCAGAACAACTGCCAAGATAAATGCGAACAGAAGTTCACGCATGGATGCGTCTATATTTTCTTTTTCCCCTCCGAAATGGACTTTGTATCCGACGGGTAATTTTAATTTTTCTATATAGTCCTCTATTTCCGAAAGAACGATTGATTGTTTTACGTTTTCTACGTTAGCCGTAATACGATTGACCCTACTTTGACCGATTCTGAGGATAGATGCGTATCCTTTTCCTTCCCGAATTTCGGCTGCTTGATTCAGAGATATAGCGTCTCCAGAAGGAGTGCGGATTAGAATTCTAGAAATATCTTCTTTGTGTTTTCGATCGGATTGTCTATAACGGAGTCTAACGTCGAATTCCTCATCGTTGATTCTCAAACGCGTTGCAATTGTACCTTTAAGGGCGGTTTTTAAAATTCCGGCGAGATATTGATGTGACAATCCGTAAACGGACATTTTATCCTCGTCAAATCGGATTTGGAATTCCCGATTTTCGGATTCTAGGCTACTTTTGGAATCGGTAATACCTTGAATTTTAGTGATTTCGCTTTTGATATTCTCTCCGATAAAAGCTAAAGTGGCGAGATCGTTTCCTTCCACCTCTAAAGTGATCGCCTTGGAGTCGGGAGAAAGTATTTTGGAAAGCATATCCTCTTCGGGATAAAAGTGAATTCCTATAGTCGATCCATATCGGACTTTTTCCCTAAACCTACGAATAAAATCCTTTGTTTTTTCGGATCTTTCCGTAGAAAGAACAATGCGTATCTGAGCTTGGTGAGTTCCGACTTCTCCTCCCGAACGAGATAAAATCTGTTCTTCGTCGTAACCGACGTTCGAAATGACGTGCTTTACTTCTTTCTCTTCGAGTAATTTCGTCTCCAATTCTTCGACAAGCTTGGACGTTGAGGAAAGCGAGGAACCCTTTACGTTGAGAA
This sequence comes from Leptospira mayottensis 200901116, assembly GCF_000306675.2. NCBI lineage: Bacteria > Pseudomonadati > Spirochaetota > Leptospiria > Leptospirales > Leptospiraceae > Leptospira > Leptospira mayottensis. Next base: position 3,357,007 of record NZ_CP024871.1, on the reverse strand, counting down.
TTTCGATCTTAAATTCTCCCGTATCTACTTTAGGAATGAACTCCTTATCCACGAACGAAATCAAAATCAGAACCCCCGCAAAGCAGATTGCGATTCCGATAAAAAAGCGTTTCGGTTTTCCGATCCAGTTCGTTAGTCCTTTCACAAATCGAGCGTCTATTTCGTTTTCCCAAATTGCGACTTTTTTGAAAAAAGACCACTGATCGAATTTCCGAGACCAAACCTTATTTCCGCGAAGTGCGGATAACATAGGTATTAACGTCAGAGAAACGGCCAGACTCACTAGTAACGAAAAGGTGATCGTCAAAGCCATTTCGCCGAATACGACTCCGATGATTCCTTTTAAAAAAACGATCGGTAAAAAAATGATAACTGTGGTTAAAACTGCGGAAGTGATCGATCCGGCGACTTCGTTGGCTCCGGTTAAGGAGGCTTCCTTAACGGAAAGTCCGTTTCTAACGTGTCTTTCGATTGCGGCTAAAACAACGTTACCAGAGTCGAACAACATTCCGATTCCCAACGAAAGACCGCCTAATGTCATAACGTTCAGCGTGAGGTCTTTTAGATACATCAGTAAAAACGTAGTTATTACTGATATGGGAAGTACGGTCAAAAGAATCAGCGGACTTTCCATATTACGAAGTATGAATATAAGAGAAAGAAACGCCAATATCCCACCCGAGATTAATTCGCCGGTGATATTGTCTACGGATTGTTTTACGAATCTGGCTTCTTCGTATACAATGTCCGCTTTAATTACGTTTTTATATTGTTCTTTAAGACGTTCTAATTCCGATCGAACGGATTCTGAAACTGTTACCGTATTTTTTCCGGATTCCTTATAGATGGATACGGTTACACATTCCTCGCCGTTGTATCTTGCAAGGCCCTTTCTCTCTTTATACCCTTCGCTAATCTGAGCGATATTTCCCAGCCGAACTGGAATGTTTTTGTCGTTTTTGGATACGTTGGTTTTTTCGATTTCGCGAAAATCTTGGTATTCTCCGATGGTTCGGATTAATACGTCTCTGGAACCTTCTTCTATATGACCCGCAGGATAATTTATGTTCGAGCTTTCGACAGAGCCCTGGATATCTCTGATCGATATTTGATGCGCATACATAGAAGACGGATCCACTTCGATCAGGATTTCTTTTTTAAATCCTCCGGAAATTTGCGCGAGCGCGACACCGTCCACACGATCCAAATAACTTTTAATTTCCCTTTTGATAAAACCTCTGAGTTCGTGCGTCCTGGATTTATCCACCGGAAAAAAAACGATTTCTTGAATTGGTGATTGGCTCGGATCGAATTTTGCGACGATCGGTTTACCTGCGTCTTCGGGAAGAATTCCTCGAATCAGATCTATTTTTTCTCGCACTTCCATCGCGGAGTAATCGATTTTGGTTCCCCAACCGAATTGTAGAGTGACGAAAGAAACGCCCTCCATTGATTCGGACGAAATTTTTTCGATCCCTTTCACGGTACCTACGGCTTCGGTTAAAGGTTTTGTAATCAGATTTTCTACTTCTTCAGGTGCCGCGTTTTGAAAATTTGTAATTACTGTTAGGCGAGGAAATTCCATGTCTGGAAGTAGATTTACCTCCAGATCCTTTAGGGAAATTAGACCGAGCAGAATCAGAAGCAGATAAAACATAGCCGTCGTTACTGGCCTGTCGATTGCTATCTTTTGAAGATATTTCACTTTTATTTAAGGCCGTTTTCTATTTCGGGACGAACCTTCATTCCGTCTTTAAGTTGGGTGAGTTTTTCCACGGCGACGATACTTCCGGGATTTAAACCTTCCAATATTTCGACCTTGTCTTCGTACTGGCTTCCGGTTCTCACTTTAGCTCTTAAGGCAATCCCGTCGTTAAGCACATAAATCCAGGCGACATCGTTATCTTTGGCGAACAGTGCCTCCGAAGGAACAAGGAGAGACATTTTTGTTTCTCCTGTAAAAATGGAACCTCTTACAAACATTCCGGGAGTTAAAGATCGATCTTCGTTTCTGATTAATGCCTTTACTTCCATAGTGTGGGTTTTTGGATCTACGATTGGATTGATGATTCCCACTTTTCCGTTGAATTTCCTATCGGGGTACACGTCCGCCGTAAATTCCAGATCCATATTTTTACGGACTGAAATCATATCTGATTCTCTAATATTCAATTTTGCGAATACCTTGTGGATATTTACGAGAACCAAAATTGCCTGGTCCGGACTATTTACTGCTCCCGGATTCACGTATTCTCCGACGTGTTTATTGACATAAGCGACTACACCGTCTATCGGAGAGCGAATCGTAGCGGCACGAATCAATTCCTCCGTAGATGTCAGAGCCGCCTTAGCCGATTCCACTTGGGATCTTGCAACATCTACTTCCGCTTTGTCGATACGAGTATTGATATCTACGAACAGTTTTAATTTTTCCTTGGGATCATCGGGAACTTTTATATTTTTTGAAATGATATCCTCGTTTCTGAAACCGACCATTCCCATTTCCCAATCTTTAATACTCATCCGATATTTGGCTTCCGCAGTTATTAGCGCCGTTTGGGCATGTTCCATCTCTTCCTTACTAATTCCCCCTTCTTTATAGAGGGTTTCCTTACCGGCAAACGTCATTTTCATTTTGGTCAATTCGGCTTTGGCTTCTTTGGTTTGTGTTTTTCTTTTTTCGATATCCAACATTCTGATTTCGATATTCTCTCTGGCTTTTGCATATTTTTCCTCGCTAAGGCTCAAAGAAGAGAAGGCGCTTTGTAATGCCGATTGGTTTTTTTTTCTTTCTAACTCTAACTGAAGAGTGTCTATATGAAGCAGTACGTCTCCTTTTTTAACTTTTTCCCCTTCTTTGGCTTTGATTTCCACAATGTTTCCGGCGGTTTTGGAAACGATATCCACCTTATCCAAAAAGTCGACGGATCCCAGAGCATGAATCGCAGGATTTATTTTTTCCGGGTAAACACTCGTTGCTTTTACGATTACCGAATCCATATCCGTAATGTAATCTTTGTTCTTTTTTTTGAAAAGATTCAAGATGAACTCGAATTTCCCTTCCTTTTTTTTGTCTCTTATGGATGTTTTAGGGTCATAGTATATAAAAATTTTATAAAATACAAATATACAAAGGATCAATAAGGCGGATTTGACGATTTTAGATTTTAAGATGTTTCTAATGGTTTGTAATTTGGAATCGGGCATATATTCTTGATTTATTGTTCCTTATCTATTTCAGACTCGATCATTTTGATCAAGCTTGGATCTTCTTCGGAGATGAGTCTGGCTCTTTCAAAATAACGGCTCGCCATTTCCTTTCTTTGAGCTTTATGATATATTTTTCCCAATCGCAGATATAGAAGGGAGAGTTTTGCAGATTCCGCTTTCGTTTGATTGTATAAGGCAAGGGCTTCCTGAATTTTCCCTTCCGATTCTAATATCGCACCGAGTGTGTATTCAACTTCCCACCTGCTGGGAATGTGATTGATGATGGATTCAAGACGTTCTTTCGCTTCCGCCCTATTATCGCTGTGTAAACTTTCGATTTTAGAAAGCCAGTATGCGGCGTTAGCGTTACATTTATCCCTGTTTACTGCGTCTTGAAACATCTCTTCTGCCTTTTCAAAATTTTTCTTATAATAATGAATTTTTCCCAACATAATTATCGTTCTAATCGAGTCCGAATCCATTTCCAACGCTTGCGAATAAAGCGAAAGCGCGCCGTTTAAATCCTGTTTTACGTAGGCGGTATCCGCGTCCCTTTGTAACGACTTGAATTTTTCCGAATCTTTTTTGCAGGAATAACTCGTAGCGGTAATCAATACCAGGACGGGAACGAAAAAATTCTTATGTGAAACTGTGTTTTGTGTATTCATCGTTTTACGAGAGTATTCATCCTGTTGGAAATGTTTCGGCAGACTTCTTTTAATAGATTGGCTTCGTTCAGGCTTCTCCCGTTCACAACGTAGGTGATCCCACCTTTCAAAACCCCGTTCGAATCGTAAATTTTGAGAAAAACCAAAGAATTAAAATCCTCTTCCAATAAATTTCCGGAATCGTTATTACCCACCGCTCCTTGAATGAAATAGCGGATTTTTAGTTGTTCGGATAAAAATTTTATCTCGTTGCTGGAAAGAAAATCACTGAATTGTGTTTCCTTAGATACATTAGAAAATCCTACTACTGTTCCTTTATCCAAAACCTGGCGGAGATTTTCAGGAAGTAAGTCCTTTAAGTTCGAGGTGTTTTCGGTGGTATCGATTTTGTTAACGGCAGGTTTCGTTTCTTCTTTCTCGGTTAATTCAAGAGGTTCTGCCGTTTCTGAATTTGAGTTCGCTTTAGAAAACAATTTTCTCAGGGATTTATCATCCGGCATTTCCTTAACGGAATATCCTTCCGCCATTAAATGGAGTTGAAGCATGTCTTTGAAATTTTCCATAAGATACGGAGAAAATCTAGCGTCTCTACCCACAATTTTTCCTATTGCTAAAGAAGAATTTTCTTCAGACTTCATCACATAGACTTGATAACTTCCAGATGAACGGAATAGTTTTGCAATTGTCGTACAACCGCAAAAAAACATTGAGAGTAAAAGCAATACGATTGATTGGAAAATTTTTTTCATAATATAATATCTCCTTTTTAGTTGCTTTCGAAGAAAAAGCTGAATTGGGAAGATAAGGCGGTCCCATTCGCATTCGTGGCTGATTGATCGATTTGGATCAAATAAAGTGGATAGTTTGCTCCACCGATTCCTGTATTGAATAGAATATCGAATCCGCACGTTAGACCCACGTCCGTCATCGAAATCGTTAAAACCCGATCGCTATCGCTCCATACCCATCTTCCTTTATAAATGGAGGAGGCGTTGTTCGGAACTTGAGAGACGGCGGTTATATTAACCGCGTTAACCGTACTTGCCGTGTTCATCGGTTGATTAAAGACGATCACGATGTTATCCGAAGTGGAATCCGCTGGACAAGCCTGCAATCCGGGAGTAAAAGAATAAGAGGATGCCGGAAGAAAAGGAGTTCCAGCCTGCCACCAACATCCTGTCGTAACTGCTAGACTGTTACAGTTGGCTTGATTTCCTTTGCCAATTGCTACCACCTGTGGTGAATCATTCTCTGTTTTGAATATTAAAGAAAATGAATTTTGTAGAGAATTCCCGGCTAAATCCTTTGCCGAAGTGGAAATTGTTAAAGTGTAATTTTGTCTGCTAGTTAAAGCAATCAAAGGGGTTAGAGTCATATTATTCCCCGCAAAGGTGATCGCAAAATTTGCGGAAGGTGAAACAGATAGCGCGGTTTGTGTGGAGGCCGGGTCCATGGGCTCGTTAAAATGGATCACAATCGGAATGCCGGTGCATACGTTATTCGTAAGAGTACCGTTTTGGGAATTGAGTACGTCGTTAGGGACTGCGCTGCAATTATCACCATCCCCATCGACTTCAAAATCGATTCCAGTCACAACGGGTTGGCTTGAATCTAACGCGCCCACGACGAAAGTCGCATTCACCGGATTCCTAAGTCCCTTGCCCGAAGTATTTGTTACGGAAGTCGCAAGAGAAATATTGTATCTTTTTCCGTACTGAAAAGCAACGTCCGGAGTAAAGACCATTTGGTTCGCCGTCGGAAATGAGAACTGTCCCGTTACCGAAGGAGAGATCGAAAATCCAGATCTCAAAGAAGACGAATTCATCGGTTCGGAAAAAGTGACCACGATCGGATTGACTGCCGAATTTCCAGTACATGCATTATTGACGGTTGCTGCCAAAACGTTCGTAACGATACCTAAACCTGCTTGGCAATTCGCCGGAGTTCCGGAAAAGACATCTATGGAATTAACTGCAGGAAAACCGCCAACTGGCGAACTTAAAAAATAAAGAACATATCCATTTTGAATCTGAACTCCCCCGGAATCCGTCGCGTTCTGACTAATAGAAATTACGTACTGAGTGTTCGGATTGAGGGATTGAGCGGCGATAAATCGAAGCGTAGTTGGAGATGTCCAAGAGATAAGACCGGAAACGTTCGGACTGATCGAGAACGCTTGAGAAGTTATGTTCTGGTCCATGTTTTTACTGAAAATGATTTCAAAGGAAGCACCTTGACCGGTTCCCACGTTGTCTGTACAAACGTTGGTAACAAAAGACGCGGACAAGGGATCGTCCATACCGCCATCGCAACCTCCGGGCCCCGTTGCAACGTCAGATAACACATTTAGTACGGTAGGAGGAGCATTGCTTACTGGGCCCCCGTTCCCTGTAGTAAAAAAACTGATGAACTCGGAAACCATTGCATTGCCCGCAAGATCTTTGGCAGCCGTGCTGATTGTGAGCTTATACTGTGCGAATAAACTCAAATTTTGAGACGGTGTAAAAAGCAATTCGGTGGGAGAAGGCCAAGTAATGAGACCGGTAACGGACGGAGATAGTGAAAAAGCGTTCGTAGTGGCAGCTTGGTCCATCGGTTCGTTGAATCGTACTCTGAACTTGGTGCCGTTCGTTTGATTACAGATATTAGTAGTAAGATTCGGAATCGGTGTAATACCTAAATTTCCACAGGCGGGAGCTAAGTCGCTTAACAATGGACCGGTGGTAAAATCCATTCTAGGGGGAAGCAGATCGATTCCAAAAGTAAAAGAAAATGAATAAGAGGAACCTAATGTATTTCCGTCTAAATCCATCGCGGAGCCCGGGATAGAAACCGTATAAGTGGTATTTTGCCAGTCTTGGCTTGGAGTAAAAACTAAAAGGCTGCCGTTTCCGCAAGGCCCTGTAGAGCCGCATAACGCATTGCCGCTTGTAAGCCAGGTTTTTGTTCCAAGGATATTCGGAGAAATACTCAACGCATTTTCGATCGTGGATTGGATCATAGATTCACTAAAATGAATGAATAAAGGAGTGTTCGTGGAAGCAGGTGAAAGACCTGAACAAGCTCCCATTTTATCTCGGATTCCATTGATCGGATCAAGCAAAGATGCAAGGGTTCCGGGGGCACAGCCTGCTCCCGTGTTTATGAAACCGTCTTGAAAGATCACTCTAGGAATTTGAAAATCTTGACCTACCGTGAATGAGAATGAATAATTTTGGCCGACCAGATTACCTGCAATGTCCGTGGAATTACCGGAAACGGTTACGGTGTATGTGACGGAATGCTGCCAGGGAGTAACGGGCGTAAACGTGAATCTACTCATCGTTCCGCAGGGTCCAGTGGAGCCGCAGGCACCGTTCGGACTTGCTGACCAGGTTTTAATACCGTTGATATTTGGAGATATATTGATGTTTGAGTCCGTCGTTGTTAAATTCATCGCTTCCGAAAAATCAATGATAATCGGAGACGATTGAAAACCAGGAACAATACCAGTACACAAGCCGACTGCGTTAAAAAGTCCACCAGGAAACAATGTGGAAGCTAACACACCGGGAGAACAACCCGCCGCGTTTTGTATATATCCGTCTTGCATTAAGATTTGAGGCTTAACAATTTCCGTTCCAACGGTAAAGCTTGCGGAGACGTTTTTACCTAAAGAATTCTCCGACGTATCTTGAGCGGTTTGAGAAATAGTCAAAACGTAAGTAAGCCCGGTCGTAAGGGCCTCTCTGGGGGTAAAAGTTAGAACAGTGTTGTTATTGCTCCAGACGAACGACCCCACCATTTGAGGAACGGTAAGGAAATTGGATTCCACGGTTCCCCTGTCCATTGGTTTCGTAAAATTGACAACAATAGGAGTATTGATGCAAACGTCGGTCGTGCTATAAAAGTTATTTTTAAAATTAACAAAATCTAATATAGAATCAGTATTGAGACAACCGGTCGCATTTTTTCGGCCACCGATTGAGATCACGTCAGGAGGAAGGACGTCGGTACTCACTGAAAAACTGATACTGTACGGTTTTTCCAGATCCCGACCTTCTTGATCCTCACATCGATTGGAAAGATTCACCAAATACGTTATACCGCCTTGCCATCGTTTGTTCGGTGTGAACGTCAAAGTATTGCCATTGATTTCAAAAAGTCCCGTCACACCGGGTTGAACCGAAAACGCTCCGATACAACTTTGTTCGTCGATCGGTTTGTTAAAGGTCATCACGATTTTTTGGTCTCTTAAAACCCCTGTTTGTCCGGGAGAAGGTATGGAATATAGTACTTTCGGTGAAGCAGGATTATTGTCTAAGGGAATCCAATTTTTGAACTTATTTTCAAGTTTGCTACAATCAATCAGAAAGGAGCTTATACAGGATAGAAGCATTAAAGAGATTAAATATTTAGATTGTTTATTGCGTTTCATGGGTTTACTTCTTTTTAATAGGATCATATGTATCCAATAAACCCCTGTCCGTTTCGGTATCCGGGGAATTGAAATATTCTTCGATATCTTTAACTTTAAAGTTCTCGGCCACTTTCGATTTGGGAATAGGTCTATTTTGTAGGATCAACGGAAGAATTGTATTTCCGTGGTTTGGTTTGTATTTGAACAACTTCAGCGAATCGGGTTGTAAACCTGAGACCCATTCCAGTTCGTAAACGGAAGTGCAATATTTTCCGATCGCATCTACCAGTTTTTCTTGAGCGCCTACAAGTTCGGTTTCGGCAAAGAGTATGTCCGACCTTTTCGCTTCTCCGACCTGAATTTTGGTACCCATCAAACGCATACTCTCGTAGCGGAAATAAACCATTCCACTTCCGATTGTAATTAAGTCGTAGGATTCCTTAACGACGTCGCTAGCTTTCTCCACTTCGATCGCGATGGACTGCTCCAAACGTTTTTTTTCCGCGATAGAATCACCTAGTTTAATCTTACTTTCCATTACCTTTCTCGAATAGCTCATGTTATCTAGAATTTGTAGATTATTGGATGTTGCCGCGTTAAAGTTGGGATTAACAGTACCTGCAAATCCGCTACTCGCTTGGTTGTTATAACGCATACCTAGGTTTTCGGTCGTTGTGTTCGTGGAACCTCCTAAAGGGAATATAACTTTAACGTTCACATTCCAGGTATCGTTTTGTAACGGATAAGTTATACCAGTTCTTCCATAAGAACCGCCGATAGAAATCTGAGGGATCCAAGCGTTTTCGGCTAGTTCGCGTTCCTTAGCTAATTTTTTATTATTAATCTTGATTCTGACGATTTCCGATCTTTGGTTCTGGGCATTCTCAATTAATGTTTCCCTTTTCAAATCGGGATAGGAGAGGTAGAAGTCCGTAAGTAAATTTCCTTCAATTATGAGATCAGACTGGTGATCCAAACTCATGATTAACTTCAAATCGTTCTTTGCCTTTAGATATTCGTTTATGGATTTCACCAAAGCAAATTCGATTTCTTGAAGACGGGAGGCTACGCTTAAGACTTGAATTTGAGTAGTAAAGCCGAGTTTTGCTTCCAGTTTTGCAAGTCTGAGTTGTTCTTTGGCACGTTCCACCGACTTCTTGTTAAGAGCTACCTTTGCAAGTGCAACCAATGTGTTTATGAAAGTTTTTTCAACTTCCAGCCTCACTTTAGAAGAAGTAATTTTAAAGTCCTCTCTACTTAATATTTCCTCTAATTGAGCTATATCAAGATCCAGCTTCTTTTTACCTCCGTCGTAAATGATCTGGTCTACGTTTAACAAAATCGCATTGTATATGTAATCACTTGAGTCTTGAATAATATATCTTTGCCTGGTCATATTGACTCCGAGAGTAGGCAACAAATCCCTCCATCGTTCAGAAATGAGTTCTTTTATAGCGTTGTTTTTGTTTTTAATAGATAATAATAAATAGTAGTTCGTTAAAGCTATTTGAGTGGCGGTTTCCAAATTAATTCTTAACGTTTTTTTTTCGGAAGCTTTTATTTCGATTCCTGGACACATGCACAAGAGGAGCAAGATAAAACCCGCAGATAAGATTGAATGAGTAAGAATGCAGTCTTTTTTTTGGATTTTTTTTGTATGAATCGTGTTTATTTTCTGTTTGTTTTGAAGAAAAAAAGCGCACTCGAAATGGAGTGCGGAATGTAAGGATGTCCAGAAAAATCGAAACCATTTCCTAAATCGTTTTTGCGGCTTGTTAAGATGATCTTCTTGTGGCCACAATTTGTGATTGTGTATTTTATAAAATATCACGAAATCCCTTCGGGCCAAATGTTATCGATGCGATATTTCAGTCAATACAAATTCAATTGTGGTAGAGTTTTATTTTAACGTGAGTTTGGTGTAAAAAAATCAGAGTCTTTTTTAAATGCGGGAAATCTCACGCAATTAGAAACACTGCCATCGACTATCGCCAGCAAGTTCGTTGCTAAAAGTCGTTTCAAACCGCAAAAAGAACGTAAGAAGACGAAATTTGTGGAACTACGTTTATTACCGGTGACTTAGAAATTACGATCCTGATTCTTTTTAAGGTTGTGAGACAAATTCTTAGTATTGTCTACAAACAACCCGAGAACGTTTAGAGATGGTAGAACCAAAACTTTGTCCTGTTGAAAAAAAATTCTGTGTATTGGAAGGTGATATTGAATGCTAAGGAACTAGGTTTTGTTTAAACGGGCGTTTTGAGATAAAGGAAAAACTTCTTTTAGTTATTTTCGACTTCTTTTTTTGCTAAGCTAAAAATCAATTTTTGAGCGATCTCAAATTCTTTTTTGGGTAAAATTGCCAATATTTCGACCATTTTTGGTAAACCTTCTTTCGAGGTTATTTTTTTCAATAATGTCAGCTCCAATTCCACTTTCATTCTGGTTCGAAATGTCTGTTGTAATGCTACTTTTTCCGGTAGTTTACCTTCAAGGAGCCATTCTCTTCTGAATCCATGGACCATTTCTATCGTAATTGCCGCGTCTTCCGGTATCGGAAATCTTCCACTCAGCCAACCACTGATCGTTTGTTTTGATTTGCCAATCGTATCCCCAAACTCTCTTTGGTTTCCTTTGAAACTTAAAAGTATAGTTTGTAATCTTTTCTTTTGTTCGTCCAAAACATGTCCTAGAATAATACTTTCTTGTTGACATCGGTATTAAAATAATACTAATGTGTCTTTAAAAACCTATTAGTAGCACAACTTTCAAAAAATCAATTCAAATGTCGGCACAGCAATTATTGATGAGTCATAATTTGTAAAAAGAAATATAGTGGCATCTTTTGCCTTGTTTTAGGTTATGGAAAAAAGATCGATGAATAAAAACATGTTTTTGTCGCCAAAAGATAGGATTTTGGTAGAAAAGTTTCTTATTTTTTTTTGATCTTCTTTTCTTCAAAAGTGATTTTCCTTCTTAAAAAATTTTCCCATGTGAATTCAAATTTGGTTTTATATCAAATTGAAAAGAAAATAGACCGTAGCAACGTAAAGACTCGAAACCGAACTACGAAATATAAGCGAATATGAATAACTAAATTTTAGCGAAGAATTAGCACTATGAACCTCAACCATTTTATTCCAGTTTTAGCGGGATTTTTCCATTTGTTTTTGGGAATCTATGTCTTTAGTTTAAAGCCAAGACAAAAATTACAGACTCTATTCCTGTTTTTGAATCTATGTATGGCGCTCTGGCTCTGCATTCAAGGTCTTAGAGGATTGTTTCCTCTTGAATACCGTAACTTTGGGTTGAACATAACCTTTCTTCCGATGTCTGTCGGAACTTTTATTCTATATCTTCTTTGTAAAAAAATGGAGAACGTAAGGCAGAAGATTCCAGTTTGGATATTGATCCTGGGTATCGTAGGGTTTTCCTATTTTACCTGGGCTTCTTTTAGTCAAAGAATGGTAGTTTTAGAAAATCCAGACACTTTCGTTTTTGACTTCAGTTTGAATTACCATTTAATCATTTACTTCTCCACTTTTTGGGTTCTATTGTCGGCTTGGATAATTCTTAAAAGAATACGACTCAAAAGAGGAGACGATAGGGTAAGGCTCTTTTTTGTTCTACTCGGTTCTATAGTTGGGTTACCAATCACTTTAATGTTCATTTATTTTCTTCCGTTTTTAGGGATTTACAAAGCGTATTTATCATCTTTGGGTCTTTCAGTTTGTTCGGTCTGTTGGGCTGTCGCAATTCTGCACTACGACGCTTTTGAAATCAAAGCCGGGCTGATTCAAGGCCAGAAAACTTCTTTTATCAATCGTGTTGCTTCTAAACCTTTTTTAAAACTCTTGGGGAAATTAGATCCGATGAGATTCGTTCAAAAAAGTTCGAAGGCAAAAGAGGAAATCACGAGGCAAATTCTCATTCAAGACTTTCATCTTGCCGAAAATACCGGTGAAATCTCTGTCGATGAAAGGGCCAAAATACTTTCGAGAAGATTCGGAAAGTATTTTAAATAGTTTATTTTTATATAGAATTTGAAAACTCTATATTTGTGATAATACATATTGACATTTATCACAAATATAAATTATCCTGTCCGTATGTGCGACTTTTTCGAACCTGTATCGGGATTAACTTTTTTTAATGGAGTTCCGGACAAACAAACTCGACTTGAACCTAAATACAATCAATTCCAAGATACTAAAAGTCATCGATGTTGTTCGCGCAAACGGAGGTGGCTATGTTGAAGTGGTATGACTCTTCAAGACTAGAAGATTATTTAGGCTCGTTACCGAAGCTTCGGAACCGACTTGGTCTCGTAAGCCAATATACAGATCGTCGAGAAAAAGCCCCAAGAGAACTGAGATTCGTCATCCTGATTCAAAGATTGTATCTACAAAAGAAAATTCTCTTAAGACGAAACCAATGGCTGACAAAGGAATTAAGAAGTATTTTTTCGGAAAAAATACAATTGGAAAACGAATTAGAATCTCTTGAAAAACTACTGAAGGAAATACAAAATAATACAGACTTGGTTAGTGGCTCCGTGTCGGATTAGTTGATCTATACTTTTAATACATTGTTGTTTTTAGCAGTTTATATCAAAACCGATTTCGGATTCTTTAACTCTTAGAATTTTTGACAGAACCGACTATATGATTCTAAGAAATCATTTTGCATTGACTAACGATTATACTGCTTCATGAATCGTTTTCGAGATAATTATTTGCCATTAGGACGCATAAAGAAATACTTATGTTAAATTTGTTTCAAATATACACATCTCTTGGTAAAATCGATTGTTAACTTCTGGTATTATTTTCATATGCCGAGTAGTAAGTTTTACTCAACTAAAAAATTGAATTTTTGAAATCACATTAAAGTTTTAAGACCCACGACTGTGTCCACCAATTTGGGAAGATCCAGAATGTTATCGACATAGTTCATGATTTATGAATATGTGGGGCGTTAAAGCTATGAAACATTATCTTACTTACAAAGACGACAAATCTGACAAATTCTGGAATATTGAAGTATCTGGGAAGTCCTTTACCGTGACCTATGGCAAAACAGGAACAGCCGGAAATTCTCAAACCAAAACTTTCAATACAGAAGAGAAATGTTTGAAAGAAGCGGAGAAATTACTGAATGAAAAGTTAAAAAAAGGGTATGTTGAGAATACAACCACTGATAGAAAAAACGAAAGCAAAAACAGTAATGCTGGTTATTTCAACGAGTGGGAGGCGATTGTGAACGCTAAAGACCTACACAAGGTTTTGATTAATCATTTTTCTTACTTAGAGCCGGTCTCAAAACTACCTATCAAAAAAGTTAAAAGCAATGATAGAACTTGCGAGATAAAGAGATGCAAGATAATTTTCAGATTTTCTTTCCCAACGAATTAGGATAGCTCTGAATCGATTGTGCCAACTGTTAGTTCTTTCAACGACCCATCTAGATTTTCCATTGTATTTACCGATGAGAGGCTTTTCACCTTTTTTCCGAATATGAGATTGAATGTTTCTTCTTTTGATTAAAACTTCTATATCTTGGAAGTCATAACCTTTATCTAAACAAAGATGTTTTGGCTTTTTTCTTCTTTTTCCGGAAAATATTAGGATTGAATTCAACGTATCTTTTACACCGTGTTTGTCATGAACGTTAGCTCCAGTCAACGTAATTGCCAAAGGAATTCCATTTCCATCCGTAAGGATATGCCGTTTAACCCCTAATTTGGCACGGTCTGTAGGATTTTTCCCGGTTTAACTCCCCCTTTGGGAGCTTTAACCATTGCCGAATCCATCGAAGCCCAGTCCCATGCTATCTGATTCTTTACATCATAATATTTTAAAATGGATTTATAGATCTTTTTGAATACCCCTGCCCGTTCCCATTCTTGAAATCTTCTGTGACAAGTTTGACCAGATCCAAATTCATTGGGAATTGCACGCCACTGACAGCCTGTTTTCATTCGATAGATGATACCTGCCATTACTATTCTTGAAGGAACACGATTGCGACCTCCTTGAAGATTGGGCTTTTCTTTAGGAATCAATGGTGCTATTTTTTCCCAAAGCGCATCGGGGATTTCTGAATAATATTTGTCCATTTCACATTTATATTTTTACACTTTCTCTGTACAACCAGTTTTGAGACCGGCTCTAAATATCCAGAGAGTTATAGAAAACTTTTATCAACACATAGGTTATTGGAATTGGAGAAAGCACAACTCAAATTGGGCGAACACGGACAATTTGAGGAGGACTGGCTGGAAGAGATTGATTCAGAATTATTGGAAATAACAAACGCTAAAAATGTAATTTGCCCCTTATGGGATTATAGCGACTGCTGGTTGTATCATCCTAAAATGAAAAACCCGTTGGGCGAGCCCAGTATTCATTTCTTAAGCCACGAAGGAGGGGACATTGAGGATGCAATTCAATATAACGCGGGTGCACTCTTTTTAAAACGTTGCTGCGAGAGTATGAAAATAAAATTCACTGTTACAGAACTAAAGAACTCTGAATCCTCTAATGAGAAAATATCAGTAAAATGGGAAAATGAAAAATCTCTGAAACTTGCCATACTGGCAGCGACGCCTATTGAAGGAACAGTCTCCGCTTTGATTTTTTATGAGCAAGGCGGTAAAGCCTGTTTAAGTAATGTTGATTTGAAAACTGGCTCTTTACTCAAGACAACCCATCTTAAAGGTTTCAAGTTCGAGCGCTTTACAACGTATTATCTACAAGGCTTTGAGACGTCAGTTTACCTTACTGATGATAGTGCGACGTCCACACATCAGTATTTGATCAACATAACTGAAAATCTTGAGGTAGAGAAACTCCCACCGGCCAAGAAGAGATATTTTTATGGCAACTACGTCATTGAACAGACAGAAAGTGATTCAATGGAACGAAATCTTCAAACTGGAAAAAACCGGCCAGCGCCTAAATTCATTGTATATGGTAATGGTCAAAATTTTATCAGTGCTTTTTTTGATGAAGTGATTTTATACGATAGTGATTTTAAACAACTCGTTAAGATTAAACACAAAGACATTGATTATGGACGTTTTGCAAATTATTTGTCCGATGAAAAATTAATGATCAGCATTGCTAACATAGGTTATGGTGATTGCACGATTACAGTAACGGATTGTTCTCAGAAAAAACCTAATCTTCAGAAATTGAAAGCGCCCATCGATGTATTGGAGAATAGTAAATACCTTACGATAGGAAATCAAATATGGCAAATATGCATGTTAACAAAAAACGAAAAAATAAGTCTTATGCAGTTAACTGTTGACAAACAAGAATCAAAAATACGTTTTTATTCTCTTGAAAACTACGCCAAAAATGAAGAAACCAACAGGCTTGATGAAATGGCATGCTTTCAAATAGTCGAAGATCGACTTTATGTAATTATGAAGGATGGAACGATAAAGAATTATTTAATAAAGTAGATGGAATCAATCAAATCAGTGGTCTATTTGTGGGTACTCATTTTTACAGGATGAGTGATAGAATATATTTTTGCATAACCTCGTTAAATTTGCGGGTTAAGGTTCCAATTGTATAACTCGTCGGCAATAACTCAATATCAGTATAACTTGATTTGAAAGTATTATCTTTCATAGTTCAGATTCAAAGAATAGATTTTGAGGAACTTCTATTGATAATAAAATTGAAATAATACCGGTTAGTAAACACCCAATAGAGTTGTTGAAAAATTCCATAATTCAGTTTTACAAAACTGCTTCAATTGGCGCTTTCATGAAACGGATGAGATGGAGAATTAATTTCTCAACAACTCTAATAAATTCACATTTGTTAAACTTATCTAATATTTTTTCCATAAAGTTTTAGAGCCCGTTTCAAAGAAGCTATTACAATCTCTTAAGCGACAGGAAAAAGCCGCCAATACAAACGTAATCTGTGGGGACTCGTTCAGAAGACAGAAGGCTTTTCTTCGAAAAGCAGTTCGTTTTGCTAATGCAGTTTCTTTTTTGTCTCCGCAAACTGCATTCTAAATTCGTGATGTAACATCTCCCCCGTTTCTTTCTGTCCTCTGAAGGGTCACAAGTTCTTCGTTTCTTGCGTTGATTTTTTGTTTTGTGGTAAACGCTCGAATCTAACCCGTGGTTTTCAAGCTGGAAGGGACGCCATTTTGTCTAAATAAATTTAATATTCAAAAAAAGTTTAATTTTTTGAATATTATAAATTTGAAAATAACGTTGGTTCTTCGTCTGTTGAATCTGGATGAGAAAGATTAATCCCTAAAAGTCGAATTGCTTTAATCGAAACTTGTTTTCCATTTTTGGTTTCAAAAAATTCATCAAAAAGTTCCGCCGCTATGGAATAAAGTTCATCCGCACTAAAAATAGGTTCCGATAGAGTTTTTGATCTTGTTTTTAGACTGAAATCTTGAAATTTAATTTTGAGAGTGAGCGTTTTACCGGCAAAATTTCTTTTTTTTAATCTTCTTTCCACTTCGACCGCAACTTCTCTCAGTTGTTGCAGCAGGTCTTCCTGATCTATTTTATCCTGATCAAACGTATTTTCTGCACCCAAGGACTTTCGTTCCCGGCAGGATTCTACTTCTCTCTCGTCTTCTCCTCTGGAAATTTTATAATAGTAGATCCCCGTCTTTCCGAAATATTGAACGAGTTCGTCTATGTTTTTTGTCCTAAGATCTTTTCCGGTATGAATTCCAAGCTCCTTCATCTTCTGAGCTGTGACCTTGCCCACACCGTGGAAACTGCTTACTGGCAGAGGGTCGATAAAGGTAATTACATCGTCGGGTAGAACTACGACGAGTCCGTTCGGTTTGTTTTTTTCAGAAGCGAGTTTGGCGATAAATTTGGAGTTACCGACGCCAGCGGAAGCGGTCAGCCCTGTACGTTTAAAAATTTCAGCGCGGATCTCTTTGGCAATCGTTACGGCAAACGGAATATTCTTTTTATTGAATGTGACGTCCAAGTATCCTTCGTCCAAGGAGAGCATTTCAACACGATCCGTGTATTCCAAAAAGATTTCACGAATTCGATCGGAAACTTCCTTATATACTTCAAAACGGGGAGATACAAAAATCGCTTGAGGCGCAAGTTGAGCCGCTTTAGAACAAGGCATTGCGGAACGAACCCCGAATTTACGGGCTTCGTAAGAAGCGGCTGCAACAACAGACCTGCTATTAGGAGGACCACCCACAATTAATGGTTTTCCCTTGTATTCCGGAAAGTCCCTTTGCTCGACGGATGCATAGAATGCATCCATATCTACATGAATGATTTTACGTGGCTCCATATTCGACTTAAGTCAAGTTATAGATAGCTAAACATTTGTAATGTCTTTTTCGATTTCACCTCCTTTCCCTTCTGTTCGAATCAAAGCCAAAATTCGAACAGATTCGGCTCCGTTTTGAATGAGAATTCTTGCCAACTCGTTTGCGGAAGCACCGGTGGTAAACACGTCATCGACCAGGAGATAATTTCCTTTCAACTTTCCCTTATATTCCTTTTTGATTCGAAAAGCAAGTCTTGCGTGTATAAAACGATCTACAAAACTCTTACCCGCCTGTTTTTCATCGCTTATCTTTTCAATTGGATGTAGTAACGGAAAAGGAAGGATGCTCTGTAATCGTTTCAGAGCGAAATCGCAGGACTCAAACGGCCTTCGTTTATTTTGGGAAGGCGTAAGTATAATTCCGGAAAAATTAAGATTCTTCCAGGATTTTAATTCTTTTTTCATGCCCAAACAAAGATAAATCGAAAGCAAATAAACGGACTGCAACTTAATACGGTTTATTACCTTTGCCAAAAAAGGAGTCCTTCTTTGCAAAAATTTCAATTCTTCAAAGAATACGTTCCTTGAGTTGCAATAGAAACATTCTTTCGTTGTTTGTATTTCCTTACAAACCTGGCATGAATTTTGAGCACGGATTAAAAAAGTCGAATTTTCCAAATGACAAAGTTTACAAATTCCGATTTTGGAAGAAAAGAAGTCGTACTTTCCGCAAAATTCGCAACTGACCGGAAGAAAATAATCTAAAAGTTTCCAGAGTGTCACTACCGATTACGGTTTTATGAAACGCCTAGAAGGCACAAAAAAGCCCGGAATTTTCCGGGCTTTTTTTCATTCCTGCCAGATTTTTTTATTTCTTGGCTGGAGGAGTTGCAGGTTGAGTTGGCTTTGTAGAAGTAGGGGTCGCCGATGTAGACTCAGCGGATGTAGTAGTAGGTTTGCTTCCGTTAGAACCAACTTCTATTTTACGGATTTGTGTCGTAGGTGGATTCACGTCCACTGAGAAGCTGACTTTTTTCGTTTCACTTTCGTTTCCTACGTTGTCGATTGCTTTCGCTTCAATCGTATGCTCGCCTTGAGCATCAATCGTGATCGGCTCGGCATATGCAACGAAATCCGGGGCGTTATCCATTTTAATCAAAATTCTTTTGATTCCAGATTGTCCATCTACGGCTTTAATCGTAAAAGAATTTCCTTTTCTAGAATACGTTTTTCCATCAATGATTACTAGAGGAGTGTTTCCTTGGATTTCAATTTCAGGTTTTACATCGTCTAAGGTTACAACAAGGATGGCTTCGGAAGAAGAATTTCCGGAATTGTCCACCGCCGAATATTTAATCAGATTCACGCCCGCTTTCTCTAATTTAATCGGTTGGTTGTCGTAAGGTCTCATGTCTCCACCATTGATGGAATACTTTATTTCTTTCACTCCGGAAAGAGTATCCGATGCGGAGATGGTATAGGTTACATTTTTGGATCCGAAGTTGTATCCATCTAGGTTATAAAGAATTTCACTCGGAACGATTTTTACAGTTGGAGCCGTATTATCTACTACGACTACGAGTGCTTTCGCAGGTTCTTTGTTTCCCGCTTTATCCACAGCTCTGTAGGTAAGGCGGTTAACGCCCTCCTTAAGGATCGTAATAGGAGAAGTATATTTAGCGTAATCTGCTTCGCCGATTTTATATTCGATGTAATCCACGGTGCTGGAATCGTCTTGTGCGGAAATTTCGAAAGAACTTTTGGAGTTCACGTAAAGATCGGCTTTCTTTATTTCCTCCGCCGAAGTTGTTGAGCTTTGATCGGTTTTTGTTTTTGTAGAACTTTCGGATTGTCCTTGTGTTTCTGCTTGAGGAGTGGGATTTTCATCCAAATCTTCTTGAGCCACCAATGCTATGGTAACGGACATTAAAAAAGCGATT
>NZ_CP024871.1:3310000-3332500 GCF_000306675.2 Leptospira mayottensis 200901116 | reverse complement strand
GCTCTTCTCGTGGGTTCCAATCTGAACAAACACCAACACGGAACTTATAGAAATCTCTACAAGGGAAACGTTTCCGGTAAAAATATTCTCATCAAAGTTCCAAACGAGCCGGAAGAAAAAATCGTCGTGATCGGCTCAAGTAGTATGTCGATTGCCGTCGCCACTCTTCTTGCAAACAAGGATATTATGGTTTATCTCTATCATCCGGATCAGGCATACACGGAACAATGTAATACAGAAAGAAGAGAACTGAAATACTACCCTCTTTATAAACTTCCTCCGAATTTGGTTTTTACTTCCGATCCGGATGTTTTAAAGACCGCTACCTTATTTATTCAAGGAACCAATCCTTGGGAGCTTATCAATGTCTATCCGGAAATTCAACCTTACTTAAATAGGAACAAGGCCCCTTTTTTCAACGTGATCAAAGGTTTTACGAGTGCTGGTTTGATTCTCGACGAAGTACAGAACGCATTTGGTTTGGAAGACGATCGCCTCGGTGTAATTGCGGGAGCTTGTTATCCGGATCAAATTATGGAGAGAAAAATCTCCGGTTTCGAGATAGCGGCATCGAATGCGACTCTCATTTCAAGAGTTCAAAAACTTTTTACCAATGGTTATATCTTTCCAAGACCAGCGAGAATTCCGACCGACGTCAAAGGCGTCCAATTGGGAGGCGCTCTGAAAACGATCTACGCGCTTGCAATGGGAATTGTGGAAGGGTATTTCACACAGACTTTCGGCGGTAATGTGGATAATTCTCTCTTTCATTTATCCAATCGTTTTTTTACGGAGATGACTTCGATCGGCACCAAGATGGGTGGACAATCCGAGACTTTTTTAGGTCTTTCCGGTTTAACCGACTTTATGCTATCTTGTTTCGGAACGGATGCAAAAGATAGAAAGACGGGATACGATATCGCTTACGGTTCTCCTTCGGAAAGGATGTCGAACGGATTCTACGGTCTTAAAGTAATGCCGAATTTGATGAAAATAACTACAGAAAACACGCCGGTTCTTGCGGCCGCTTACGAAGTTGTAATCAACAAGAAGAATGTAAATGAAATCATAGAGATGTTGGAAGGTAGACTAGCAAGGGTTTGAGATCGGGTTTTTTAAGTTTTGTTTCCATTTGTAAGGATTTCAAACTTCGTGGGAATTCCCGCATTTTACCGGAATGGTTCTATCGAATCAGGTCGCCAGAAATCGACAGCAAAAATAAACTCAGGAATAAAAATTCTGCGAGACTGCATTTTTCCGTGCAAATTTTGTTTTATGTCTCTAAAATGTGGGAACTCTCGCGTTTAAAAAAAATCTAACTTTCTTAAATCGAATTCACGTTCAATCCATCCGGAAACAAACTCGTATCGAAAAAATTCAGAGGTCTTGAGATGGGCTCTAAATTTTTACAGATGCTGAACGAATTCAAAAATCATACTATACTTAAAAATGAAAACAATCAAATCGTGTTGGTTTTCAAACCAGTAAACTGTCCCTGACCTAAAAGTTCAATGTTTCTATAAAACTTTTCTCTTTCTCCAGGAAAAGAGGATTTACCTACCAGTTCCAGACCCAAAATCAGGTTACCGACTTCGTCGTAAGAAACCCAACGAATCGCTCCGAAAACTTTAAAATATCCTTGCATACGAATGTAAATGTCAAAAACGAATCCTGTGTGTTTGGGGAGAGTTTGGATCAAATGAGGATCCGTGATTTTAATACAGGTACCGTTATTGGAAATGTCGATAACCTGAAATTTTTCCGTGGTTAAAACGGTGTTGGACTCTTTAATTCGAGCGACCATTTCTTTAGAAAGTTCGGCTAATTTTTGGATTGTGTCTTTACCGAGAATTCTCTCCTTGTTTCTGACCCAAATATAACCGAGAGGGATGGATTGTCTAGAGTGATTGATATAAATAACGGGATATATGATTTCTGAAATAATTTTCTCGTCCTTGTATTTCTTCATCAGAGAACCGATTTCCTCGTGAATATCGTCTTCCACGCTGATTTGGTTTTCGTCCTTGGACTTATAGGATTCCTCCAGAGAAGTGTTTTCAATGTGGATGTATTTTTTGTTTCGTTTGACCAATTCGAATTTATCGCTCTGATCGGATTTGAAAACGTCTATTTCAATCAGGCCAAGATTATCCGGCTTTAATTTCGTTTTGTAATCTTCAAAACTGACCTTAACCAAAGTGGGAATGTTAAACAAAGACGCATCGATGACGGTTTTGGAAGAATTGATATTCGTGACGTGTACCGCGTCGTCCGGGATAACATAACGCGGAAATGCGCGGTTGGATTTGGCAATCGAAATTTTGTTTACATTGAATTCTACAAGTTTTGAATTGAGCTTTTTCAAAAAGCTACATTCCAATTGAACGTATTTAGCGAGAATTCGATACAAAACGATTTCCTCGTTTTCCGGAAATTCCTTTTTGTTCGATAACTCCACTACGATTTTTTCTCCGTCATCCACGTATTTCTGAATGGTCGCAGTTTCCCCATCTGGGTTTCCTTTTATATTCAAACTTTGCTTTAATAAATGTTTTTCAATAATGTGTTTCCTTTGTTCCGGAGAATTTATGACATCTAAATCTCGATTTTTCAGTTTTGTACCATTCATTGAACTCATCATCAAATCCTTACTCAATACAAAGTATAGACGTCTTGTATAGAATGAATTGTAATTCGGTAAATATAAAATTTATTATATGAATTCTCAAATTATAGAATCGATAGTTTTACAGGAATAAAATCATTCCTTTTGAAAAAGAAAGGGAAGAAAAAAGAGTTCGGAATTGAATTTTCTTTTATATCCGCGTTATTTGATTTTGTGCCTCGAAGATCCAATGCTCATTGTGTCAGAATATTTTAGAAAATACAGGTCCGATTTGGTTTTCTCTGAAATCTGTGTAGGATTCTTGTCAAACCTGATTTCTACAATAGGGTACCATGAATTTTGAGACAAATTCCCCGTTTAGATGCAGAAACCTTGTTATATAGTTCTCGATAAGATTCAGTAAGTTTCCCCTACATCAAAGCAAAGAAGTCCGTTAATTTATCAAAAGCTTGTCTTAAAATTTTAGAATCTAGTATGGGAATCGAATAATAAAAAAGACCGTTTGAAAGCTTATAAACTTACTCTAAGAGACGTAATCTGTAAGAATTACTGCGTTTTGTTGGAAACTTGTTGAATGATTTCTCTTAATAGTTTATGAGAAATTTTGAAATCACTAAAAAATGGTAGATTATGTAAATGGACGTATAAGAGACATAGAACCATAAAAATATTCATTCTAAAAGATTTTCGGGTAAAAGACGAACTTGGTATTTTGAGGCCATCTTTTTCAAAGATTCATCGTCGATAAAGTGAGTATTTTTTCCGTTATGATAGTTTTCCACGGTGACTACGAAAACCGTATATCCGAATTGGGATGCGATTTGAAAGTAGGGCTTCATTTCCCAAGAAAGAGTAAACGTATTATCCAAGAAAATTTTCGAGGTCCCGTTTTCCGCTTCTTTACGAACTCGTTCCTCGCAGTATTTGTATGCGAGGTGGTTCTTCTTATAATCGAAATTGTATTCTTTCGTTTTTGGATCCGTAAAGTAGTCGTCTACGTTGAAAATGGGATATCTTCCATTTTCGGATAAGAGTTTGGCGAGTGTACTTTTACCGGTTCCCGGTAGACCTCTGAGCAAGATGAAAGACTTTTCCACGTTCTTTTACTTTACAAATACGTTGAATTTGATTAGCCTATAAGAAATATCCAGCAAGAAATTCTTTCGTATTCGAAAGAGCGTAAACACAAAAGGTTTAGGAATAGAATGAAATATTTAGAAACGGAACAAGTTATTCCCTCCAAAGGAATGTCTTATACAATGTACGAAGTGGAAGGCGAAGATCAGATTCAAAAGATGATGACTTACATTCCCGACACGGACGAAATTCATATCTATCCGAAACCTCCAGTTAAAAAATTGTATAAACCGGAACTTTGTAAGGTGATCGACGAAATCGTTTTTGCGGAACTTTGGAAGTTAGGGGAAGAAAGAAAAACAGCCCGGTAAAAAAGCTAATGAGTTCTGGCCTCGGAGAGAATCGAACTCCCGACACAAGGATTTTCAGTCCTCTGCTCTACCGACTGAGCTACAAGGCCGAACCCATGAACAGGATAGAAAAACAGCCTTCACTGTCAACGAAAAAGATCGGAAGCTACTCATTCTCCACGGATCATCGTTAGGGAGAGATCAATGTCTTTTTCATCTAAGATTTGTAATCCGATCCTTCGTGAAAAAGAGAGAAAGAATATGGTCGATTTCCAAATCGTTTCTCGAGGAATTCGCAATAAAGAAGTTCTCTCAGCGATGCGTTCGATTCCAAGAGAATGTTTTGTTCCTGATACTTACGTTTCGCAAGCGTATGACGACAAACCTTTACCAATCGGATATCATCAAACGATTTCACAACCGTTCATGGTTGCATGGATGTCTCTACTTCTTGAAATTCGAAAAGGCGATCGAATTTTTGAAATCGGTACCGGCTCAGGTTATCAAAGCGCCGTTTTAATTTTTCTTGGGGCAAAGTTATTTTCTGTTGAATTCTTTGAATCTCTTCATAAAATCGCGGTTCAAAATTTGGAACTTTGGAATCAGGGTTGCACTCGAACAAATCATTTCGTTAGCGGAAATGCGACTCAAATTCTCAAACCCGAACTTCAATTTGATAAGATGATTTCCTGCGCTGCTCTTCCCGATCTTCCCGGCGTGGAGAGTTCCTACTTTCACTCTCTAGTCCCGGGAGGAGTTTTTATTTTTCCTATGGGAAAGAAAAAACAATTTTTAATAACCGCAAAAAGGAATTGGAACGATTGGTCTTTTGAATCTAAGTGTGAAGTGAAATTTGTTCCCTTACTTTAAACTCTTTTCGGGATCCTAACTTCAAGTAATTTTTGACACGAATGGTAAACTACCTGATAAGACATCTTTTGTTATTTCAAAAATCCGCTAAACTCTATTAAGAGTTCGTTTTTAAAATCTCAGAATGTAGGAACTCCAACAAGAATTGAACAACAATAAAATCTATTCGAAAGCATCTATAGGGACGTAATCTGTGGGAACTCCTATATTTTATTACGAACTTACTGAATGATTATAACTGATTTCTTTTAAGGATTGGGGACAAACTTTTATTCGAATCTTGAGAGCAAAACCGAATATTTGCTTCTAAGAGAAATCTTCCGCAATTTAAAAAATCTATGTCATTAGACAATTTCTTATAGAAATTCGAATTCTGGAGTTTTTACTGAGAACAACTATATACAAGTACCCAGAATTTTTGTATCTAAATGGGAAATTTATCTCTTTATTATGTAGATTCTAATAAATTCGTCTTGTGGGAGTTGCGCAAACCGCTTCAGTAATTTTCGATTGACAACCGGTGGTTTTAAATTTCACGGCGGGTTCCTAAGTTTTGACCGGAATTCTATTTCGGAAAATTTCTAATACTTTACAAAGATACGGTCGTTTCTATTGTCTTTCTCTGAGGTCTGAAAAGGTAAGTAACCGTTTCCAAAAAGAAATTTAGTAAGTCGTGATAATTTCGATTTCGGGTCCTCTTATAAGACTTCGTCTCAAAAATCTTTTCGTTGTTTCAGAACATAGTGTGAAGGGATGAAAGTTTCTTTTTGAGATAGTCTCTCTAGTAGAATATTGGACTTTAGGACAGGCGATGACATTTGGCAATGAAAAAATATTCTCCATTTTTAATATACTCAAGGAAGGTTTTGTAGGCTTTTTCCTTTTCGTAAAAGCGTATTGGAGATTTGTGTTCCGTTATGTGATCATTGCGGTCATCGCGTTCGCTTCTTTTTTGATCGGCGGTTCTTACGTAGTCTGGTTGACCAAAAAGGACGAAATCGTTTCCAATTTGGATAAGTTCAAAGACGAAGTCACAAATTATTACGAAATCAGTCAGATTCGTCCTATCCGAATTTTGGATCGAAACGGAAAGTTAATTGGAGAATTTTCGAGAAGAAAGTTTAAACCAATCCGCACCGACAACCTTGCGGAACACGGGAACGTCATTTGGGCGCTTCTTTCTTCCGAAGATAGGGAATTTTACAATCATCACGGAATCAATTACACTGCGCTTTTACGGGCAGTTATCATCAATCTCACCACCTTTCAAAAACAGGGCGGGTCAACGATCACTCAACAGCTCGCAAAACTGACCTTGGATTTGGGAGCGAGAAATATCTTTAATAAAATTACGGAATTCTATTGTACCTTTTATCTTGAAAGCCAGTTTGACAAGAATACGATTCTTTCCATGTATCTCAATCGGATTTTCTTAGGTGAGGGAAATACCGGAGTGGAGGAAGCTAGCCGTTACTATTTCAATAAGGCCGCCGCGGAACTTACTCCGGAGGAAGCGGCTATGCTCGTTGGGATTATTCCAGCACCTTCCAATTACAATCCGGTTCGAAGTTTAAAGACCGCTCTCAAAAGACAAAAGTTAGTTCTTACTCCTATGTCCGAAAATCAACATTTGCACCCTAATCCTTCCAACATTGAAAGGAATTTCTCCAAAAAGATCGATGCAAATCTAAAAAAATTCAGAACCTTTTACAATGTGGAACTTACAAAAGACGGAGAGAAGGAATTTTACTCTTCCGATATCGCTAGATACGGTTTTGATAAGGACTTTACGGTCAATCTCGCCCCCGATTTTAATTACGGAATCCGCCAGCGTATCTTGGATACGTTTTCAGAAATCGATATCGAAACCAGAGGAATGAATGTTTATACAACTCTCGACTACGATAAACAAGATGCCGCCGAAAAATCTTTAAGAGAAGGAATCGAATCCGTCCGTAAAAAACTGAACGATGTAAAAGCCGCCTACGTGAAAAAAGGTAATTCGGAAGAGGTAAGAATCCAACAATCCATCATAGACAACATGAACGGATCTTTGATCTCGATCAATCCCGGAAACGGTTATATCGAGGCCATGGTTGGTAGTTACAAAATCTCTAATATATTTAGACTCAATCGAGCGGTCTCTGCGCTCAGACAACCCGGTTCTACAATCAAGGCTTTGGTCTACGCAATCGCGTTTGAAAACAGGATTATTACTCCTTCGTCCACGGTTGTGGATGAGGAAATTAACATCCGAGGTTATTCTCCGAAAAATTGGTACAAAGGTTATAAAGGGGAGATCACTGCCAGGATCGCGTTTGCACAATCGGTCAATACGATCGCCGTGAAATTGTTAAACGAATTCGGTGTGAACGACTTTTTGGAAAAAATTTCGATGATCTTGGATGTGGACAAGGCAACTCTTGAAAAAAGATTCCAGCCGAATCTTTCTTTGGCTCTCGGTTCGGGAGAACTGTCGCCGATGGAGCTTGCTTTGATTTATGCGACGATTGCAAATGGGGGAAAAAAAGTTACTCCCATTCAAATCCTAAGAATTGCGGATTTTGAAGGAAGTGAAATGTTTTCCACACCTTTGAAAGATCCGAATGAAGCGATTCAGATTTTAGATCCGGTTGCCTGTGCGGAAACGATCAATCTTTTGGAAGCGGTATTAAGCGAACAAGGAACGATGAAACTCAAATTGAAAGACGAAGACTTTTTTCCTATGGGCGGTAAAACGGGAACAGTTCAGTCTCCGAAAGAAGCCCGTAAAAAATGGGGATCCCGTAAGGGAGTAAGAGACGCTTGGTTTGCGGGCGTGAATCCCGATTTAGTTACGACAGTCTGGATCGGTAACGACGTGGGCGCTCCGTTCGAAGGTTCAGGTTCTGGAATCAGCGGAAATATCTGGTTTCGTTATGTGAACTATATAGCAAAAAACATCGGATTTTCAGAAACGCTCGTCAAACCGTTTAACGGCGATTTTGTGAAAGTCGATGTATGCGGAGAGACCGGTTTGCTGCTGCATTCGTCCGTTCCTTGTTTGTATCCCTTGTACGGTCAATATTATTACATCGGGGAACAACCTTCCGCTCCTACCGCTACAACTTCGGAAAATTCCACACAAGAATTGGAAACGGCTACAACTGAAAAAACGGTTCTTCCTCAAGAGGAAGAAAATGACGCGGATTCTGTCGAACTTGAACTTCCGGAAGTTACAGATAATCCTCCAAACTAGAATAACGTTTCGCTTTTTCGGATATTAGAAAAGTCTCATGCGGTGACCAAAGAAAAATCCAAGGATATTCTCTCAAAAGAATTTGTAAGGCTTTGGTCGTTTCCGAATTCAAGGAATCTGAATTCCTTGCTCTTGAGAATATAACTTCAAGTTCCTGATTTTCGTAGTGCGCTCGATTTCCTCCGTTGCCTTTATCTTTTCCCGAAAACAATGGATCGATAAAGTGCCAAGCTCCGGGTAAATCCGCGTACCAAAAAAGCAACGTTAGATCACCTTTCTCTTCCGCGTTTTCCTTATAAAGGATCGCTTTTTCCATCGGTCGGATTTTTATTTTCAATCCGAGTTCTTTTAAAAATCCCGCCAATGCCAGCCCATTCGCGTTATTTTCCTCGTCGCCACGCATTCTAAAATCAATTTCTCTTTCGAGTATTTCCGGATAACAAATGGACTTTTTCAAGTATTCCTTGGCTTTCTTCGGAGAATGAGCTTGTATCGAAAGTATTTCTGGATTTTCAGCAATGATCTCTCGCATCTCCGTTTGTGATACATTTCCGGGCGGAATCGGACCGAATGTGGAATTGGCATTCCCCTCTAACAATTTTTGGATTACTAATTTCGTATCAACGATTGTATTTAAAGCTTTTCTAAAGTTCTTGTCAAAACAAGGCTCTTTTGCTTGGATCGCGATGTATTGGATCCCTTGTCCTTTTCGAAACCGGAGATTCTCTTTTTTGATATGGGGGTTTTTGAGTAAAAAATTTGGCAGACGCATCAGATCCATCCTTCCCTTGGAAAACAAAAAAATTCCGGTGGAAGCTGACGCTAAGATTCTCAGTCGAATTCTTTTAGGGAGGTCTTCGGTTGTGTAAGGATTTTTTTCAAGAAGGATGTAATTATTTTTTTTCCATTCTTTAAGAAGGTATTTGCCTGCTTTTGGAATCGAAGTTATATTATTTTTTTCTAATGTTTTAAGAGAGTCCGCTTCCAATTTTTTATTGTCCCCGTTTATACAACAAACGATTCCTGCGGGGGGAAGGGAAAGGGCGTCTATTGCTTGTCTGAGTCCTCCAGAGATTTTCAGTTCAACTTCCTTTTGGCCGAGAATGTTGATTTCTTTGATAAACTCGTATTGATTTTTTCTCGGACTGGGAGTGGTTACGAGTCTTAGTAGAGATTCTCGAACCTGTCCCGCTTTTAATTCTTCGCCGTTGGATAAAAAATGCGACCTGAGTTTGAGTTTGAGAGAACGGATTTCTCCCGTACCGGACAAGTGAAACGATTCGACGAGTTGATATGCGGGTTTACCTTCTGGAGTTTTTTGAAATAAAAACGGATATAAAAATTTTCCAACAGTACGGGAAGATAAATCGGTAGAAAATAACGGATCCAGACTGATCGGGTCCGAAGGTATGGAAAGAATCAATTCTTCCGGGTCTTCTTCCCTGAAACCGCAATCGGAAAAAAGAAAGGACAAAACAAGGATTCCTGCAAAAAAGGTTAGTGAAGTATTCAAAAGACTAAACCTGTCCAATGAACATCTATAAACGGCTCCTAAAGTATTCCTTCAAGTACAAATACAGATTAACTTTGGGAATCGTACTCTCCTTTTTCGTTTCGGTTTTAAATGGGGCTTCTCTTACTTCCTTGATTCCGATTTTCGATTCTCTTGGCACCGGAGAAAAAACGAATTTCGAAATCTCATTGACCAAAAAAGATAAAGCTCTTTTACAACGTTTGCAAGAAAAAGATTCTTTCTCCAGGACTGAGTCGATTGAGCTTCGACTTGCGGAGTGGAAGACACAGCTAAATTCTTCCTTGAAGAATATGAGCCATGACCAACTTGTTTTACTTTTTTGTTTTGTCATTTTTCCTGTCTATCTTTTAAAACTCACTTTTCTCGCGGCGGCGGTTTACTGCATTAATTCGGCGGGTTATCTCGCGATTCGGGATCTAAGGGCGGAATTGTATGCTAAGGCTCAGACTCTTCCTCTCAATCACTTCGTACAAGAAAAAACGGGAATCCTAATGAGTAGAATCATTAACGATGTAGAGGTTCTCGGTAAGCTAATTAGTTCGGATTTGAAGGATGCAATCATCGATTTTTTTTACATCGTCACACATTTACTTCTTCTTCTATATCTGAGTTGGAAGATGTTCCTCGCGGTTTTCATCGTAGTTCCGATTGTGATGGGTCCGGTCTCGGCGTTCGCTGACAAGATCCGTAGAGCAACCCGCAATCAACAGGAACGTCTTTCTTCGTTAAACGGACATCTTCAGGAAGTGATTTCCGGTATTAGAGTGATCCGTGCTTTTTCCATGGAGAAGACAGAAGCAAAACGTTTTTGGGAATTCAACCAGGACCTTTCCGATAAAACTTTCAAAGGTCATTTTTATCATCAGGTCGGGCCTTCTCTGACGGAATTATTCAGTTCGATCGTAGCCGTGATCTTTCTGAGTTTCGGAGCGTATCTTATGGAAGACGGAACATTTTCTCGCGGAATGTTTATGGCGTTCTTTTTGACTCTGATCTTTTTGATGAGACCGTTCAAACAAATGAGTATGCTTTCCAATTCAATTCAAAGCGCCATTTCGGCGGGAAGTCGCGTGTTCGAGTTATTGGATCAAGAGACGGATATTCAAAATCCCGTAAGTCCCAAGTTCCTAAAAAAAATGGAGAAGGGGCTGTCGTTTAACAACGTGACCTTCACGTATCCGGGTGCCAAAACTCCTGCAATTCAGGAAATCAATCTGGAGATTCCAAAAGGGGAAACCGTTGCCTTGGTGGGCGCATCGGGAGCCGGAAAATCCACGTTAGTCGATCTCGTTCCGAGATTGATCGATCCTCAGGAAGGACAAATTTTTATCGATGGTATCGATATCCGGGAATTGGACCTGAGTAATCTTCGTAAAAGAATCGGAATCGTGGCTCAACAAGTCTTTTTATTCAACGGAACGATTCGTGAAAATATCTGTTACGGAAATCAAAGTGTGACTGAAGAACAACTTTGTTCTGCCTGCGATCAGGCGTTTGCGATGGAATTTATCCTTTCCTTTGAAGAGGGTTTTGATACGATTGTGGGGGAACGTGGAGTGATGCTTTCGGGTGGTCAAAGACAAAGAATCGCGATCGCTCGTGCTTTACTTCTCAATCCGGAAATTCTGATTTTGGATGAGGCGACTTCGGCGCTTGACACAGAATCGGAAAGATTGGTTCAGCAAGCTCTGGAGTCTCTTTACAAAAATAGAACTGTAATCATTATTGCCCATAGACTTTCCACGGTACAAATTGCAAACACCATCTTTGCGATGGAAGACGGAAGGATCGTGGAATCCGGCACACACGCGGAGCTG
This sequence comes from Leptospira mayottensis 200901116, assembly GCF_000306675.2. Classification (NCBI taxonomy): domain Bacteria; kingdom Pseudomonadati; phylum Spirochaetota; class Leptospiria; order Leptospirales; family Leptospiraceae; genus Leptospira; species Leptospira mayottensis. The sequence goes on along the minus strand of NZ_CP024871.1, from coordinate 3,320,988 downwards.
ATACAACTTGACGGTAAATATAAAAAGCTCTACGACATCCAGTTTGTCGAATCCTCGGAAAGCGTATAATGTAAAAACATTATTATTCATGAAATCGTTCAACCCTCTTTCGTTTTTGCATATCGTTTTGTTTCCGGTCCTCTATGTGCTCTCCTTTATTTATCGTGTTCTTTTTTTATTCGATCAAAGGCTTACCGAAAAGAAAAAACTTTCCGGAGCCTTTGTAATCAGCGTGGGAAATATTTCCATGGGCGGAACCGGAAAAACTCCGTTCGCGATTTATCTTGCAAAACTGATTCATAAAAAATTTCCGGAAAAAAAAATCGTTCTTTTGTCCAGAGGTTACGGTGCGACTGGATCTAAACATGGACATAGAGTTTCACGACGATCCTCTTCTAGGGAAGCTGGAGACGAACCTCTTCTTTTGAAAAAACATCTTCCGTTTGCTGAGGTTTGGATCGGAAGAGATAGACATTCCACCTATTTCCGTTTTAAGGAAGAATTGAAAATGGAGGAAAATCCGATCGTGATTTTGGACGACGGATTTCAACATCACGCTTTAGAGAGAGACGTGGATATCGTTTTATTGGATTCGAGTAGGATTCGCAAGGAACGTTTTTTAATCCCTGCAGGAAGTCTGAGAGAACCGATTTCTTCCCTACTCAGGGCGGATTGGATCGTATTTTCAAAGTATGAACTTTCCGCGGAGAGGATCGTGCAGAATATTCAAAAAAAATTCTCGAAAAGAATTCTTCGTTTTTCTTTGGAACCGGATAAGCTTTTATCTCCCGATTTGCAAATGGATTCTCCGAAAATATTCTGCGATAAAAAAGTATATGCGTTTACTGGAATCGGAAATCCAGAAATTTTCTTTTCGATGATTCGAAAATTTCAACCGGTCGAATTGGAAACCAGAACATTCCGAGATCATCATTCTTATACGATTGAAGATGAAAACACTCTGGATACGATCGCAAAAAATTACGATTATCTCGTATGCACCGAAAAGGATTTCATCAAAATTTCGAAATCCCCAAAGAATTTAAGGATTCTTCTCCTAGAAAGTAAACTCGATGAGGAGGAAACGCTCAGCTCTTTTCTCAAGAATAAGCTTATGTCGGAAACGTTTTGATTCTTTTAAGGACCAAATTTTACCTATTCTAGATATGACCGAAAAATCTCTAAGAAGCCTGTTCCAAAACCTCAGAACGTAGGAACTCCAACAAGAATTTAACAACAATAAAATCTGTTCGAAAGCGCGTAGCCTGTGGGAACTTTTACGTTTTATTACGAACTTACTAAATGATTATAATTGATTTCTTTAAATCTTTTCAAATCCGGGTACAGACGAATTACGAGATTCTTTTTTATCATTGGGATTCTCTTCAGAGTTTTCCTAAAACGGCTTTACTTCTTGCTTTATGTTTTGAAATTTCGTTAGGTGATACGATAAAAATCCGTCCTATCCAAAATAGGACGAGAAGCGTTTTTCTCATTGTGAGAGTTCGTGTAAGTCTATGAGTGTTATAGAAATATGATATGATTTCAAACGACTCATACAATTCTAACTTTTGAAAGCAGTTGTTCCGGTAGCTTGGTATGTTACTTTTACAGATCACTCCGAGAACTTAAGCGTCGCCGCTTTCTATGGATCAGGCCGTTGGAAAAGATAATTTCTGATTCTTTTCAACTGAATTTCGTTCTTAGAAATTTAAATCGAATTGCAGGATTCAAACCATATGTTAACATTCCTCGATACGGTACCTCCGATAGACAAACTTATGAAAAAAATTATTTCATATTCAATTTTCGTTTTTCTGTTTTCATCAGTTTCACTTCGGAGCGAAGTTCTCCTTTTAAAATCCGGCAAGCAGGTGGAAGGTAAGATCATCAGCCAAGATAAGGAAACCGTTACGTTTAAGTTTACGGATGGAACAACAAAAATTTTCCAAAAATCGATCATTCGAAAAATTTCTTTTACTAAAATTACAGGGCCTATCTCTAAAAAAGAAGAGGTTCGAAAAAACAAAGAGGAAGATCAAAAGAAAAAAGAAAAGGAACTTGCTGAAAAACGGAAATCCAAGGAAAAAAATGTCGAAGAAAGGAAACGGGAGCTTATAGATTCAAAAAGGCATTATCTTGAAGTTTCCTTCGGGGTTGGAAATGGAACCGAACAATCTGAGCTCCGGCCTTTTTATCAAACCATTCAATATGCAGGTTTGGCTTTTAGTAGTTCGGGGCAGGCGGAAATTCTCACCAATCCATACAAAACACCAAACAATGGTTTTACGACTCGGATCCAGTACGCTTGGAATCGTTTTACGCTTGAGTTACGGGGAACGGAAGCGAAACATAATATCGACGTGAGCGGATTTCAAACTCTTGCTTTTGGAACTGGAGGTTCAAATTCGTCTGGTGAAAAAGCGGTTAACGGAATCTTTGGAAACGCAAATACAAAATTTCAAAAAGTTTCTTCCCGCATCGGTTTTACTCCTTACCCACATCCCATTCTGGATCTGCAAATTTTGGGAGGTGTCGAGAGAATTTGGACAAACACAAGTCAAGAAGTGGATAGTCTGGGGCCGTCGACGGCGAGTGGAGTCAACCCGAGTCGCATTAGCTTTCGCGAATATTCAAGTCATCATAAAGGGTACAGTTTCGGAATCGGGTTAGAATGGAAATTCCTAAAACGATTCGTATTTCAAGGACAAATTCTTCGTTTGGATATGGCGAGTCCGTCTTCCTTTAAAAATTATGAATATAGAGTCGATGGTTCAAATGCGGCGTTTCGTCTCAATCAAATTGGATTGGACTATTGGTGGAAATCGACCGGAACCGAAATTAATCTTAAACTTTCTACAAAGGTGAAAGGAAATTGGAGTGTATTCTTGGAAATGAGTAATATGACCTTAAAGAACACTCTCCAAACCGGTTATATATCTGATAATGAAGATAATCAGGAACAAATTGGACTGAAAATTTTCGGACCGAAAATTTTGATTCCGATGTTATACGAATCCAAGACGATTCTTACTTATGTTCAACTCGGTGTTAACTACCGTTTCGATTTCTGAATTTTTTTAGTGTCTTTCCAATTCCACCATTTTAACTTTTCCGAATTCGGTTTTTTAGTATTCAAGGAATAGTGAACACAACGGAATACGTAAAGCATACAACGGTCCACATAGCCACCGTGAAGTTCGCAACAACGAATGTACAATTTTTCCGGATCAGCTGATCGAATCTCGTCCAAACTTCTAAAACCCAAATTCCAATAATCCATCGCGATCGATTTTCCAACTCCGGGTAAGGTTTTAAATTCTTTTAGGATTTTTTCCGAATGTCCTTCGATAGATTTAGAATATTCTTTTTTATTCATGGACTACTCTTAAGGATTTTACTTTCGTTACGTTTCATTTTCTAATATTTCGATTCATGGGGTAAAGATTATTGAAAGCTTATTCTGAAACCTTAAGAAAAATTGATTACAATCATTCGGTACGTTCGTATAAAATGCAGGAGTTCCCCCAGATATTCCCGAACGTATTTCTAAATAAGGTTATGCACGAGATAGAAAGATATTCCAAAAAGTGCAACAGCAAATTCAAGGCAATCCTTTCCGTTTTGCTACTTGCAATCCGCCTTGAGTTGAGTAGAAATTGTAAGTTCGACTTCCGGCCAAAGTTTAGAAACTCCGTCTTTTCCTTTATGCAAATCTTTGCATACTTGATTGAGTGCGTCAATTGCCGCCAGAGCTTTAAAGTTTCCGAGCTCCAAATTTGAACTCACACTAAGCTGATTTTCTTTTTGGAGAGTGAAACTTGCGTTCAGATTTTTGGTGACCCCGTTGAAAGTCAGGGAAATGATTCCTTTCCCGGAGGTTTTGTCGGAATTTAATTCTGCGGAAACGACCTTCCCCTCGATTTTTCCATTCTTTTTCAAAGGATAAAAAAATGCGGACTTAATCTTTGCGTCTCGATCGTTATTTCCCGAGTTAACCGTATTCGGGTCGATCGTAAACTTCATTCCTGTGAGGGCTTTTTCGGGGGAATTTCCGGTCTTCGTTCCGACCACTTGGATTTTGTCAAAAGAACCACTGACCCCGGTTTTTTCCGTAAATTTAAAGGCTTTCCAACTAAACTTCGTACTCGCGTGATCATATGAGTATATGCAAGTTTGGTTTTTACCGGTGTCCTGAGAAAATCCGGCGACAAAAGGAAGTAGGATCAAACAATAGAATAGAATGATTTGTTTCATAGTCTTTCGACTAATTTGAAATCAGAAAGAAAGTCAAGATTTTTAAAGGAAAATTTGAATTTGAAAGAATCGGAAATCATTCGTGTTCTCTATCCACCCGGAGCCGCTCAAACTGACGACTGTTATCTGGACGAAGAGGGGCGGATCTTTACAACCGACACAATCTGCGAAGGAACTCATTTTAGAACCGAGTGGAGCGGCCCGAAAGAAATAGCCAAGAAACTCGTGGAAGTGAACGTTTCCGATATCGCTGCAAGCGGCGGAGTGCCGACTAAAGCGTTCCTAAATTTAGGTCTCAGTTCCCAATGCTCCAAGGAAGAATGGATTCGTCCTTTTTCTTCCGCATTACAGGAAGCCTTGTCTTTTTACAATATCGAACTCTGTGGCGGAGATACTTATCGTTCTCCTTCTCTCAATCTGACTTTGACCTTAATCGGTGTTACGGCCCGACCTTGGAAACGTTCAGGTGGTAAAAACGGAGATTTTCTTTATCTCACTGGTTCGGTAGGTCTTTCTCTGCTCGGTTACAAACTTTTGAACGAAAGTTTGAAGGTGCCGGGACCGCTCCGAAACCTTGCCTTGGAAAGACATCTTACTCCCAAAGCGAGACTGAACGTTTCCAAAGAACTTTCGAAACGCTTTCCGGTTTCCTGTTGTATGGATCTTACCGACGGGCTTTTACAAGATCTTCCCAAGTTGGCTTACTCTTCGAAACTCGGGTTGAAAATCGATTTGGAAAAAATTCCTTCCGATGCTTCCGCTTATTTAAGTTTGGACGAGATTCTCAGTTCCGGGGAGGAATTAGAACTTATCTTTTTAAGTTCGGAAGAACTACCAGGTACATTAGATAAAATTAATATTTCAAAAATCGGACAAACAACGCAGGATTGGAAAGGAGTTAAATTCTTTCAAAGAAACTCGGAGAAAATCTTCGAATTTCCCGGATTCCAGCATTTTTGAACTTCAAAAAAAGAAAATCGGCATAGATAAAGGAAAATTTCTACAATGCTCCCTACGAGTCCGTGCTTGATGTTCTCGAACGAACTGTTCTTCCAAAATTCGTTTCTACTGGGAATTATATGACAAGGTCTGTGCCTAAACCGGTGGATTGTCTCAAAATTCATGACAACCTATTATTTAGGAATCGGTAATACAAAGAATCTGTCCTAAAACCTAAGAATTGTAGGAACTCCTACTGGATTTGGCGGTGATTTAAAAATATATAAACTTCCCAAAGAAACGTATCGGGATTGCTACATTTTGTTATTAGGTACTGATTCCTTCTACGATTTTGGGACGACTAAATAAACAGAGATTTGAAACAAGTGTAAGCTCATTTCTAACTATGTGAAAATTTTATCAGAAAATTAATTTACGTAGAGATGGAGCGTAGATTAACTTTTCCATGCATCTTACGGCATGATGTTCGATTCCGAAGAACAGGCCGTAAGGATTGGATTTTTTTACAGTGCAGCCTTGGCTGCGGCAAGTGCCGCTTCGTAATTCGGCTCCGACCCGATTTCGGAAACAAGTTCTACGTAACGAACCGTATCCGATTTATCTACGACAAAGATCGCTCTTGCGGAGAGTCCTTTGAGCGGACCGTCTGCGATATGAGTTCCGTACGCTTTTGAAAACGAGAAATCTCTAAATTGAGATCCTGTTACGAGATTCGGAGAATTGATTCCTTCCGTGGAACAAAAACGTTTCATCGCAAAGGGTAAATCGCCCGAGATAATCAAAGTCGCAATGTCAGAAAGCCCTGCCGCTTTTTCGTTGAAAACTCTGGTTTCCAGAGCACAGACTGAAGTATCCAAACTCGGAACGGCTACGAGAATTTTCACTTTACCCGAGTAATCTTTAAGACTGAATTCGGCGAGATCCTGTTTGATCACTTTGAAGTCGGGAGCCTTATCTCCTGGAGCAGGAATTTTTCCTTCTAACGATACGGGATTGCCTTTGAGTGTAACTTGTGCCATTTTAATTTTCCTAAGTAATATTATATTTAAAGAATATACGAAGAATCGTTTTACGACTTTTAAATCTGAATTTAACCCGATTTTTTGCAAAATGATCTTTTGGTGCAAGAAAAAACCTTATATCGACTTTATGAAAGAATCAAATTCGGCGCTTAAAAATTTTGACCGAAATTCAAAATTGTATATAGGATCGGCTATGTTGGGATCATGAGTGGTCTGAAAATTCGTTTATGAAATAAAAAAATGGAAGTTAAAGTTTAAAAGTTGTCGACCCCGATCGAGCTGTAAGTTGTATCTAAGTGAAATTGTCTTTATGTTTTTGAATTTTTCCTGGCAATAAAATGATTCAGTAGATCGGCGATTTCCTCTTTACGAAATGGTTTGCTGATGTATTCATTGATGCCGGACGCCAGACAATCTTCCTTGTCCTCTTGACTAGTATTCGCCGTCATAGCAATGATATAGGGGCGGATGGACTGATTGGTATGTTGTGTAAGAATTTTGGCAGTTTCGATTCCGCTTAGTTCTGGCATTTGAATATCCAGAAAAAAAACGTCGGTTCCCTTTGTTTCTATATGATGTAGTGCTTCGATCCCGTTGGAAACGATCACCGGTTTGTACCCCAACTTTTCTAGAACTTTTTTGATCAGCATTTGATTGGTTTCATTGTCCTCTGCTACAAGGATTCTTAGGTCTTGAATGGATGCTCCGTTTGTATCGGGGTTCAGTTTTTTGGGTTCAAAGTTTACTTCCGATCTTTCAGCGAGAGGAATCCTGCCCGAAATTTCAAAAACGCTTCCTCGATTTATGACGCTTTGTGCGGTCAGTTTTAAATTCATCATTTCTGCAAAACCTTTGCTGATCGCAAGGCCGAGTCCGGTTCCTCCGTATTTTCTCGAAACGGAAGTATCCATCTGCGTATAGGCTTGGAATAACTCTTTGAGCTTTTGTTCTGGTATCCCGATTCCGGTGTCCTTTACCCGAATCCGTATATCGCATTGTTTCGAATCGGATTTGATGTCGAATTCAAACTCGATCGATACGCTTCCTTTTTCGGTGAACTTGAAAGCGTTTGAGATGAGGTTGACTAAAATCTGTTTCAGCCGGTTGGGATCCGTCGAAACGATCAAAGAGGGGGGTTGATCTCCAACCATTTTGAATTCCAAATTTTTACGTTTTGCATCCGTCTCAAAAAGATAGAACATGTCCCTTAATAGATCCATAAGATCAAAGGCTATTATTTCGATTTTCATATGAGACGATTCTAATTTAGAGAAATCTAAAATATCATTTAGGAGGTTAAGCAAAAGGTTGCCGCTTCTTCGAATTATGTCAACGTATTCTTTTTGTTCCGGTTGAAGTTTCGTTTCCGATAAAAGACCCGTGACTCCTAAAATTCCGTGAACCGGAGTACGGATCTCGTGGCTCATATTCGCAAAAAATTGATTTTTAGATTTTTGGAGTTCTTCTTTTTTTTCGTGAACCAGAACTAGTTCCCGGTTCTTTTTAATCAATTCGAAGTTTGCGATGACCTGATTGGATAACACTTCTAGAATTATTTTCTGTCTAGAATTTAGTTTTTTCGGTTCAGTGTCAAATACACAAAGAGTTCCAACATTAAATCCTTCAGGTGTTTTTAGGGGTGCGCCCGCATAAGAACGAATATAAGGCGGGCCTAAAACGAAAGGGTTGTTTTGAAATCTTTCGTCTTTTAAGGTGTTTTCGATTTCAAAAATTTCATCTTGAATAATTGTGTATTGGCAGAACGAAATGTCTCGTGGAATTTCGGAAATATTCATTCCGATTTTTGATTTAAACCAAAGTCGATTCGTGTCGATCAAAGAAATGAGTACGATCGGAGAGTCGCAGATATAGGCCGCTATCTGTGTAAGCGAATCGAATTTTTCCTCCGGAATCGTATTTATGATCTGATAAGAATGTAGGGCATCGAGTCTTTCCTTCTCGTTAAATGGAATAGGAATTGAATGATTCTTAGATGTTTCCACGGATTTAAACCGGGAATATTCTTTCTAAAAAAATAAAATTAAGCAAGAGGAATTTGAATCGAAAAATTAAATTCGAATGATTTGAAAATGTTTGGGAGAATCGGAACCGTCTCGGTATAAACAATTCTGCAATTGTCTCATTTCTTTACAAATTCTTTGTCTAATTCTCGAAGCAAATGCCCATTCTCCGAAGTGATAAGGATATTTAAGTTTAGAATGATTTGTAAAAGTTATTTTAGTTCCTCGACTTGAAATTTGAAATGTATAGATGTCCCTTTGGTCTATAAATGAACTATGAATTTCCATAATCATTCGGGAATTTGGAGTCCATTCCTTTGCGAAATAATTTGCTTTGAGTTTGAAAGGTCCAAAAGAATAGAGTAATTCATAAACGGGAAAATGGTTTCCATTCTTGGAAGGAATTGGCGAGACATTGGAAATTCTATCCCCCCAATAAACTAAGTTTCTAAAATCCGCCACAAATCGAAAAGCATCGTCTAAAGAATATGAAACTAAAAAAGTTACAGTAGTCGTTATCATGGTTGTAACCGTTGTATTTATCTTAATAAAGTATTTGTACAGTGACCAGAAAGCAAGAGGAGCGCTTGATTTATGAATCTGAGAAAAGTGAAAACTATCAGACCGTCTTTAAGAACCACCGAAGGAGGAGGTTTTCCGGTACGGAGGCCCTTTCCCGTTCGAGATTTAATTCAGCTGGATCCTTTTTTGTTATTAGACGAAATGGGACCTGTGGAATATAAACCCGGAAAAGCGATCGGTGCTCCAGAACATCCACACAGAGGATTTGAAACGGTCACTTATTTATTGACCGGAGAGATGGAGCACAGGGATTCATGGGGGAACTACGGAAAATTAAAATCCGGAGATGTTCAGTGGATGACGGCGGGTTCCGGTTTGATTCATTCCGAATTACCTTCAAACGATTTTCAGAAAAACGGCGGCTGGATGCACGGTTTTCAATTGTGGGTCAATTTGCCTTCTTCTCAAAAAATGAGTCATCCTAGATATCAAGACACTCCTTCCGAAAGAATTCCCGAAGTTGAAACGTCCGATGGAAAAACAAAAATTAAAGTTATCGCGGGAGAAGTGTTTGGAACAAAAGCCGTAATCGAAACTAAAATTCCGATTTTATATTATCATTTTCGTCTAACTCCGGGCGCAGATATTACCATTCCTGTTCCTGAGTCGTATAACGTGTTTGCTTTTCCTTTTTCCGGAGACGGAATTTTATATACTGAAAAAGGAAACATCCCCTTAAAAGAAGGGGAGATGGTTTGGTTTGAAAGAAGTAAAGGTGATGTTCGATTTTCTTTACACGAGAATTCCCCGAACGATTGGCAATTTCTTTTGATTGGAGGAGAACCGGTGGATGAACCGGTTGCAAGGTATGGTCCTTTCGTGATGAATACTCAGGAAGAAATCTCTCAAGCTTTTTACGATTTTCATTCTGGAAAGATGGGCACAATTAATTCGTAAAACGTTTTATTCTAATATGAAACTTTATGTTCCGCAAAGAAACATAAAGTTTGAAAATTTTAGACGAATGTTTTCTTTTTAAATTCGGCTTGGTTTGGGATGGTCTCCACCCTTATTTTGAGGTTTTGTCTTATGTTCTTCTTTTATTTCAATTCGGTTTAAATATAAATTTACTAAGTCGATCAATCTCTTCTAATTTTAAGCGGAACTCCGTTACCGTTTAAAAAAGTCTTTAACGATCGATCCTAATTTGCAAACTTCCGGTTCCGTTTATTTCGACGCCGGATTTTCTATGATCGGGAGAGAATCCTTGTTTTCTTTGGATTCTTTAGGAGTAAGTTTAAAAGATCGGAACCTGGAAATTTTAGGTTGGACAAAGATCATTTAGGGCAGTCCGCAAACAATTGAGAAATTGTCTTTGGAAAACGTCTCTAAAATCAAGAGATATCTTTGTTCGAAACGGGTTTATCTTCGAATCCACAAAGAATCGAGAAGGCGGTTTTTAGCAAATTTTGATAGTTCTTCCCTTGCAAAAGTTTTGGAAAAAGGTATGATATCACTAACCTAAAAATCTGGAGGTAAGCTATGGATCGTTTGAACCGTTGGCTACAAGAACATCGGGATTGGTTGGTCGATTTTCTTCGAATTTATCTTGGAGGAGTTTTAATTTATAAAGGTCTGGAGTTCTTATACGATACGGACGCGTTGATTCGTTTGATGGAAATGAACAATGCTCCTATGGCATCTACGTTACTCGCTCATTATATAGTAATTGCACACATCTGTGGAGGGGTTTTGCTTTTGTCGGGATTATTGACTCGTTTCGCGGCGCTTCTTCAAGTTCCCGTACTGGTCGGAGCGGTTATATTCATTCATGGTAAGGAAGGATTTATGGCTCCTGGATCGAATCTTCCGTATGCCGCGATGATTCTCCTTTTGCTTTTCCATTTTTCTTTATATGGGTCGGGAAGAATTTCAGCAGATTATTATATAGAAACGCATAAGAGTGTATAACGTTTATAAACGTTATAAAAACATTTTAGAATTTGAAAATTTTCTTTTGTCAAAGTTTTGCACTATTGAGCGTTGGTTTCAAAAACCTAAAAATAGAGGACTCCTACATTTTTAAACGACAGGAAAAAATATACAAAAGCGGTATCAACCGCCAATGCGATTAGTCTATGGGAACTCCCAGATTTTTTAGAAATTGTCGGATCGTTTAGAAATATTTTTTTCAAGATTTTGAGGC
>NZ_CP024871.1:3302500-3305000 GCF_000306675.2 Leptospira mayottensis 200901116 | reverse complement strand
GAACTTCCTTCCGCACTCTTTGAAAGCAAGCTGAGTGTCGCTTCCATTTACGAAGCGATCAAAGCCGAGAATGCAAATATGCGTTCCGGAAACCACGCGACTAAAACCAGATCGGAAGTTCGCGGTGGCGGAAAAAAGCCTTGGGCTCAAAAAGGAACTGGACGCGCTAGACAAGGTTCCACTCGCGCCCCTCATTGGGTCGGCGGGGGAACGGTTCACGGTCCACAAACAAGAGATTATTCTTACAAGGTATCTTCCAAACTCAAACACAGAGCCGTGCTTTCGATTCTAAATAAAAAAGCACAAGCATCCGCTGTAAAAGTGATCGAGGATCTCGATCCGAAAGAATACAGCACTAAGTCCTTTGATTCTATATTCAAAAATATGAATCTTAGAAATACTGGGGTGGTCGGTCTTTTGGTTCAAGGTGAGAGCGATTTCGTGAAAAAATCGGTTCGTAACATCCCGACCGTAAAATATATCAATTCTAAAAGAATTTCCTGTAGAGACATTCTGTATAATCGCAATTTGGTGATCACGGAAGCCGCTCTGAACGAAATGTTGACTCAGTATGGAGCACAGAAATGAATCTCCAAGACGTAATTCTTACACCCGTAGTCACTGAAAAATCCCAAGAACTCGAAACGATCGGAGCGAACAGCAAAAAAGGAACCAGAATGGTAAAATACACCGTAAAAGTTCATGTTGATGCCAACAAAACTCTCATCAAAGAAGCGTTCACAAAGATTTTCAAAATAACTCCTTCTTCCGTGAACGTTCAGGTTTACAGAGGAAAAATCAAACGTTTCAGAAACATGCCGGCTCCCCGTCCACACTGGAAAAAAGCGGTAGTGACTTTCCGTGACGGCGCAAGCATTGATTTCGCAAAGGAAGCATAAAAAATGGGAATCAAAAAGTTTAAACCCGTAACTTCCGCAAGCCGTTATAAATCCGTTCTGGATTTCAAAGAAATCACGGAAACAGAACCGTATAAACCTTTGACTCTTACCCTGAACTACAAAGCGGGAAGAGGAGACGGCGGAAAAATTTCCGTTCGTCACAAAGGCGGTCGCGTAAAAAGAAAATATCGTATCATCGACTTCAAACGCAGAAAGACCGATGTTCAGGCAGTCATTAAGACCCTGGAATACGATCCGAACCGTTCCGCATTCATCTCTTTGATCTGTTACAAGGATGGAGAATATGCATACATTCTCGCTCCGGACGGAATCAAAGTAGGCGATACGGTTCAGTCTGGCGCGGGTTCCGAAATTAAAATCGGAAACGCGATGCCGATCGGAAAAATTCCACCGGGCACAAACGTGCATAACGTGGAACTTCAAATCGGAAGAGGCGGACAAATCGCGAGAACCGCGGGTTCTTTCGGAACGATCGCGGGTCGCGACGGAGAATACATTCTTCTGAAACTTCCTTCAACCGAAGTTCGCAAGGTTCACGAGAATTGTTATGCGACTGTCGGAATCTGCAGTAATAAAGATCACAACCTGGTATCCATCGGAAAAGCGGGAAGATCCCGTTGGCTCGGAAAGCGTCCGACCGTTCGCGGGGTCGTAATGAACCCTGTCGATCACCCACATGGTGGTGGGGAAGGACGTACTTCTGGAGGTCGTCACCCGGTTTCTCCTTGGGGACAACCGACCAAAGGTTATAAAACCAGAAGATCTGCCCGTCCGAGCGATAAGTTTATCGTTCAGAAGAGAAAACGGAATAGGAACAGGTAATTTGTAAATGGCAAGAAGCGTTAAAAAAGGCCCATTCATCGATGATCATCTCATGAAGAAGATCACGAAGCTGAACTCTGAAAACCAAAAGAAACCTTTTAAGACCTGGTCCAGAAGAAGTACAATCTTCCCGGATATGGTGGGACACACCGTGATGGTGCATAACGGGAAACAATTTACTCCTGTGTATATCAACGAGAACATGATCGGTCATAAACTCGGAGAATTCTCTCCTACAAGAACCTTTCGCGGACACGTTGCCGGAGATAAAAAGGCGGGCAAAAAGTAATGGAAGCCAAAGCAGTTGCCCGTTTCGTAAGAATGTCTCCGAGAAAAGTCCGCCTCGTTGCGGATGAAATTCGCGGATACGCAGTGGGCGAAGCCCTCGATATTCTAAAATTCACCAATAAAAGAGCGATCGAACCTTTGACAAAAGTGATTCTTTCCGCATCCGCAAACGCGAGCGTTTTGAACGACAAGGTTGATTCTACTCAACTTTTTATCAAAAAGATCTACGTGGACGAAGGGCCGATCATGAAACGCTTCCGTCCTCGTGCAAGAGGCCGCGCGGCAAGAATTAGAAAAAGACTGAGCCACATTACAGTGGTTCTGTCGGATTAATACGGAGTATTCATGGGACAGAAAGTAAATCCAATCGGTTTAAGAATCGGGATCACAAGAGGATGGGACTCCATTTGGTTTTCCCAGTCTGACTATAAAAAGAATCTTCATGAAGACATTAAGATCCGTAAGTTCAT
>NZ_CP024871.1:3252500-3295000 GCF_000306675.2 Leptospira mayottensis 200901116 | reverse complement strand
ATCAAAAATCGTCTGGATAATTATAACAAGAAGACTTTACCTCTTCTGGATTTTTACGCGGCACAAAAGAAGCTCTCTCAAGTGAACGGCGTCGGGACCCTCGAAGAAGTGACTTCTTTGATTCAAAAGGAGCTAGCGTAAGAGTGGCAAAGGAAGAAGCGATCACAGTCGATGGCACCGTACTTGAGCCCCTGCCCAACGCGATGTTCCGAGTAGAACTGGAAAATGGCCACAAGGTTTTGGCCCATATTTCCGGAAAGATGAGAATGCACTATATCCGGATTTTACCGGGTGATAAAGTTACGGTGGAGCTCTCCCCTTATGACCTTTCTAAGGGAAGAATTACCTACCGCAAAAAATAGGAATCGTTATGAAAGTAAGAACATCAGTTAAGAAGATCTGCTCTAGCTGCAAGGTTATCAGAAGAAAAGGTGTGATCCGAGTGATTTGCACCAATCCTAAACACAAACAAAGGCAAGCATAAAATATGGCTCGTATTGCAGGTATTGACCTTCCCAGGGAAAAAAGAATTGTTGTAGGACTGACCTATATCTTCGGAATTGGAAACTCTCTTTCAAGGGTAATTCTGAAAAAGGCGGGAATCGACGAATCGATTCGAGTTAAAGATTTAAACGAATCTCAAGAAGCCGCGATTCGTAAAGCGCTGGAAGAAAGTGCAAAAGTGGAAGGGGACCTGCGTTCCGAAATTCAGTTGAATATCAAACGTCTGATGGATATCGGCTGTTACAGAGGACTTAGACATAGAAGAGGTCTTCCGGTGAACGGTCAAAGAACCAGGACCAACGCCAGAACCAGAAAGGGCGGTAAAAAAACGGTTGCGAACAAGAAAAAGGTAACTAAGTAATCATGGCTGACGATAAGAAATCCGTAAAGAAAGAAAAGAAAGTTAAAAAGAAGGAAAAGAAGGTAGTTCCTCGCGGGAAAGTCTATATCACCGCTTCCTTCAACAACACGATCGTTACGATCACTGATATGGCCGGAAACACGATTTCTTGGTCTACTTCGGGTGCGATGGGATTTCGCGGATCCAAAAAATCCACTCCGTACGCGGCTCAGATCGCAGCAGGAAACGCCGCTGAAAAAGCGATGGATTCGGCAGGATTGCAAGAAGTAGACGTAATGGTTTCCGGGCCCGGTATCGGCCGTGAATCCGCGATTCGTTCTTTGGTTGCCAGAGGATTGAACATTAAGATGATTAAGGATGTTACTCCGTTGCCTCACAATGGTTGTCGTCCACGTAAGAGAAGAAGGGTCTAAGGTAATTTCAGATGGCAAGATATAGAGGTCCTGTTGTAAAAATTATGAGAAGGGAGGGAGTGGATCTCTTCCTGAAGTCTAGTTATACTTTTAATAAGGATAAATTTCACCGCAAAGGGCCTCCCGGGATGCCTACGAAGAGAAAGGGCAAAGTGTCCGAATACGGCACTCAGCTCCGTGAAAAACAGAAACTGAAAAGAGCATACGGACTTTTAGAAAAACAATTCCGTAAATATTACGAAGAAGCTTCTCATTCTCACGGTGTGACCGGTGAAATTCTTCTCCAGCTTTTGGAAAGAAGATTAGATAACGTTTTGTATCGTCTCGGATTTGCAGTGACTCGTCGCCAAGCGAGAAATTTTATCGCTCACAGACACGTTCTTGTGAACGGAGAAAGAGTGGATATTCCTTCCTACAGACTGAACGTAGGGGATAAAGTGGAAATCCGAGAGAAGTTTAGGGCTTCTGCCTTCATCGCTGATAACATTCGATTGTCTCAGTCTTTGCAGGGAGTTCCGTCCTGGTTATCGGCAGATTACACAAACTTTGGCGGGGACGTTACGGCATTACCAGAACGTCATCATATCGATCTACCGGTAAAAGAACAGGTAATCGTAGAGCTTTACTCGAAATAAAATCTGATAGAAGGGTCTCAAATTGTCTCTCAAAAGCTTACTCAAAGGATTTAAACGTCCTAAGAAGATTGAATTCAACACGGAAGCGAGCACTCCCAATTACGGGAAGTTCGTTGCAGAGCCTTTTGAAAGGGGTTTTGCGACAACGATCGGTAACTCTCTCAGAAGGACTTTGATGTCCTCGATCGAGGGAGCCGCGATCTCTGCGATTCGTATAGAAGGAGTAAACCACGAGTTCTCCTTTATCGAAGGAGTTGCGGAAGACGTAACGAGAATCATTCTGAACCTGAAACAAGTTCGTATTAAATACGAGCCTGAGGAAAAGGATCAGAGCAAGATCATTCATCTCGAACTGAAAGGCGCTGGTTATTTCAGAGCGGGTGATCTCGCTGTGGATTCTTCCATAGAAATCATGAATCCCGATCTTCACATCGCCACCCTGAATGAAGACGCAAATCTAGTTATGGATTTGGAAATTCAGAGAGGAAGAGGATACGTTCCTGCGGAAGAAAAGAAAAAAGACATCGAAGTTCTCGGAACCATTCCTGTGGATTCCATCTTTTCTCCGGTTCAGAAAGTGGTTTTTGAAGTCTCGGAAACTCGTGTGGCTCAAAGATCCGATTACGAAAAACTGACTCTGGAAGTATGGACTGACGGTTCCGTATCTCCTGACGACGCCGTAGCTCAGGCCGCTAAAATTTTAAAAGAGCATCTTACAGTATTTATCAATTTCGAAGAAGAACTGGAAGAAGAAGACGACGAACTGGACGAGGCGGATGAAAAACTCAAAGCTTCTTTGTCAAAACACGTGGAAGAATTGGAACTTTCCGTTCGTTCTCTCAATGTGCTGAGAAGTCTGGAAATCGATTTCATCGGGGACTTGGTCAAAAGATCCGAAGAAGAAATGTCGAAGTCCAAACACTACAGCGATCAGTGTCTCCAAGAGTTGAAAGGAAAACTTTCTACTCTGGGTCTCTCTTTTGGAATGAGGGATTTCTAAAATGAACAAAAGAAATAAAGTAAAACACCTAAACCGCAATAAAGGTCATAGAGACGCGTTGATCAACAATATGATCACCTCTCTTTTTAAGTATGAGAGAATCGAATCCACTCAAGCAAAATTGAAAGTGATTCGTTCTCAAGCGGAGAAACTGATTACGAGAGCTAAGAAGAATCTCGTTACCGATCTGAAACCGGAAGTTCAACTTCACAACAAACGCGAAGTCATGAAAAGAATCAAAGATCGTGAAGTAGTTGTAAAACTTTTTGAAGATATCGCAAAACGTTTCGAGACCAAAAATGGCGGTTACACCCGCGTTCTGAAACTCGTGAACAGGGCTTCCGATAATTCCGAAGTTGGAATTCTAGAACTGACCTCTAAAAAAGAAAGAGCAACTCTTTTGAAAGAAAGACAAGAGAAGCGTGAAGTTCAGGAGAAAGCCAGGGAAGAAAAAAGAACCGCTAGAAAGTCAGGTTCTGTTCCCGCTCCTAAAAAATAGATCAATCTCTCAAAAAGAAAATTACAAAGAAGAAATAGAATTCTTAGTTTTCTAACTTTTCAAGCAATTTCGAAACCTATCAATTGCATGATTGTATTGCAGATATTTGATCCTATATTTCAAAGCTGAGCTTTGGTTTATGTAGATGATATGTTTTGGAGTTATTCTATTTTCAGCTTCGATAATTTTGTTTCCAAGGTTGAGATTTTACTCGCTAGAGTTTTATGGTAATTCCACAAATCATTTTCCTCTTCGATATTCAAAGGGGCTTTATTTTCTTCCGGTTTCTTTTGCCGAATAGAAGAATTTGTTCCTTTCGATAAAATATCCTTGGGATTTATCTTAAGTCATATTTCGTTTTTTCTAATGATGACAGAATTGCGTATTCGATCAAGGTTTAGCGGATTTTAAAATATAACGGGCTATGTGATTCATTTGACGGTTTGATGTCATCTACAAGAACCGAATAAAAATGGGATGAGTAAACTTTTAAGGGATTTAAAAACTGATAACACAAAATCAAACTAATCCCCAATCCAATCTTACAGGATACGAATTCCTTCTTCTTTCAAAATAACTTTGATCTCCTTTTCTCCAGGCTTCTCTTAAAAGCTGGTCTTCTTTTTTTAAGAAAGTGGAAGTTTTAAATTCTCCAGAGGTTTGTAAGAAGGATTTCAATGGTGGTAAGGTATGATCTTGGTATAAAATGGATAATTTTTCCGCGACTCGGTAAGTTCCGCTGATTCTTCCCAACTGACTATAACCGGCGATATGCGGGGTAAAAATCGAATGTTCTACTTCCGCGAGCATCTTCCCTTTTTCCTCTGAGGGAGGTTCCGGGTCAAATACATCTAAAATTTTGAATATATCGTTTCTTGCAATCAATCGGCTAAAGGCGTTCGGAGAGAGAATTTTTCCGCGACTCGTATTGATAAAAACAGTTCCTGGTGTTAAGGAATCTATCAAAGAATCCGTGACAAAATGAAATGTCGGTTCTATACCTTCTTCGATCAAAGGGACGTGGTAGCTGAGAACGGAGCAGCTTAAAACTTCCTTCAAAGGAGATGATTCCGTTCTGTAAAATGGATCGTAAAAGATGCAGTTGATTCCTTTGGATATTAGAATTTTATAAAATTCTTTCCCCGTATTTCCGTGTCCGACTATTCCGATCTTGACGGTTTTTAGCTCTGCTTCGTCGAATCGATTTAAAAGGCCAGCATAGCAGTATTCCGCGACTGAACCAGCATTACAATCAGGTGCGTTCAAAAAAATTTTTCCTGATTTTTTAAGAACATTAAAATCCACGTGATCCGTTCCTGAGCTTACAGTCGCAAAAATTTTAACTGAAGGGAAATTTAAAATACATTCTTGGTTTATTTTGAGTCTGGTGTTTGCAATCAGAATTTCGGGCTCGTTGTGTGACAAATCTCCGATTTGATTGATCGAATACGATTTTACTTCCAACTTTTCAAACGTCGAAAAAATTTCTTTAGCTCCCGTGGTTCCTTCGGGGTAATAGAGGATTGGTTTTCTTTGTCGCACTAATTTGTCATTCCATCCGAAGTGCTTTTTTGGAAAAAACAAAAAAGATTTGCTTTAAGAAAGATTTTTTTAAGAATCACAAATCCATGAAATCTCTACAGGAAAGAATTATATTTCCCGTAGTCCTCGGTTCGATCTCTGCGATTTTAATCGTATTGATCTGGTTTGCGTTTTTCAGTGGAAGTGGCGCTTCCGAAGACTCTTCGGGAAACTTGGATGCGGCGGAATTTGGACTCCAGCACCCGGAATCCGGCAAGTGGACTTTAGATCAAACGATCGTGGATACTTCACGCAGAATTTTCGATGAGAATGGAAATTGGCTCTCCTTTGATGAGTTATTACGATACGCTTCCACTGGAGAAGTCAATTTAGTTTCCGAACTTTGGGCTTTGAGAAGGGAGTGTCCCGAAGATTTAATCTACGAACAGTGTAACGAAGTTATTCGAGCTTTCATTACGGACCATTATTCCGGAAAAGAAGTTGAATATCTAATGAACCTTTTTTCGAGTTACTTGAAATACGAAATAACTATGAGGGAATTTGAACTTTCTGATAAGCTCAGTAACTCTGAAAAATACGAACTCATTAAAAAGAAAAGAAGAGAATTTTTTTCCGATAATGACGCTCAACTTATCTTCGGATTAGAGGAAGCAGAAGAAACTTACCGGAATTCCTTGGGAGGGTTTTTAATCGATACGGAGTCTTTAAGTGGCGAACAAAGAATGCAAAGATACGAGGAATTCAGAAAAAATGTCTACGGTCGATATTACGATACCGTAAAGAAGAGAGAACCTAAATATAACGCCTATGAAACCGAAATGTTTCTGAGAGAAGATGAATTGGAAAGAATGAGTTTGTCCGACCGAAACAACAAAACAAAACACATGCGTGAAAAGTATTTCGGCAAGGACGGTGCGGATCGTATAGACACGATTTATAGTAATAAGACCGAAGAAAAAAAAAGGAAGGAAAAATAAATCGTGTAAGGGAAATCTGATTGGATCGGGAAAAATCCTAACGTCAAGGAAAAGGCCTTGATGGAGATTCGAATCAAAAATTTCGGCACAGAAGAAGTTTAAGATTACTTAAGTACGAAGAAAAGCTGAAAAAGAACTAAAATTGATGTTATTTGATTTTGTTTTAAAAGACTCGGCCCTATGTCGAGTTTGAACTGGTAGGGAAAATCCCCTTTTGAACTATGCCGCGTTTTATTTGATTTGGAGCCATTTTCAGAATTGCGAGGACAAAGCTGATTTTTTTCCTTATGAAATTTATTCCATTTTACTCTTTATTCCATTTTCCTAAAATAACATTTCAATCTCATATCCTTTTCGTATTTCCCGCCCTAGAAATCATTATCGATAGGATCACGTATCAAATTTTTTCCTGGTGTTGGGAAAAACGGATTTCGGGTTTGATCACGTTTGAACAATTTTCGGTTTTATCTAAAATATCGGCATTTCTGAATTGTACGATTAAAATCTGCCTATCTTTGATCCGTTATACGGTCTTTAGGATTGTAAAAGTTTGGAATGTTTGTGGAAGTTCTTTCGTATGGGTCTTTTGTATTTTGATCCTTATTCCCGTTTTACCCTTGTATTGGGAAATCCTAAGAAAAACCTGATGTTGAAACACACTTTCTGTCATCTTCCCGGAATCAATACGACGGAAGAAAAAAATCTTTGGGAAAATGGAATTTATGATTGGAAAGATCTTGAAGAATATTTGAAAACCGAACCTGCTCCGACTCGAAATCTGACTTTAGGAGCATTAGAATTTTCTAAAAAAGAATTGGAAAGAGAAAATTTTTTTTACTTTTTTCACGTTCTTTCTGCCAAACATCATTGGAGACTTTTTCCTATAATTCGAAAAAAACTTCTTTATATGGATATCGAAACTACTGGTTTAGAAAACGACGATAGAACAACGGTCATCGGGACCTTCGATGGATTCGAATATCATTCCTATATTCGAGGTTTCAATCTTGATTTCTTTTTAGACAATCTCAGCCAGGATCAGATTTTTGTTTCCTATAACGGGATTGCTTTCGACATTCCCTTTTTAGAAAGGGAATTTAATGTGCGCTTTAGGAATAATCACATCGACATTATGTTTTTCTTAAGATCTCTGGGGATCAAAGGTGGTCTCAAGGGGTGCGAAAAAGTATTAGGTATCCATAGACCGGAGGAAGTCTCAATCACAGGTGCTGAAGCAGTAAAGCTTTGGAAGCAATATGTAGATTATGACGATATGGACGCTCTCAAAATTTTAGAAAAGTATAATCGGGAAGACACGGTTAATCTTGAAAAGTTATTCGTCAAAGGATACAATTTAAAGATTAAAGAAACTCCATTCTATGGAGAAATTGTCAAGGAACCTGAACAATCTCGATAATAAGAAGGATATTTGAAATGTTTCTCGGAGAAAAAACGTATCCTAAGAACTGTCTCTACAAAAATAAGTTTGGTTTGTAACAGCCTTGAACATTAAATTTACTGTTTTTTAATGTAGATTGAACTCTTGAGGCGAAAGGATTAATTTGAAGTAAGGATATGCGCCAATTGATTTTTCTCTATGATCTTCTTATTTACTTCCTGTTCATGTGTAATCTTCTTTATTATCATTATCTTATTTCGATGTTTATTTTTGTAGAGATAACTTAAAACCCGGTTCCAAACCGAAGTTTTAAAAGAAATCGTGACAGTCATTCGGTAAGTTTGTAATGAAAACGCGGGAGTTTTCACAGATCACGCCGCCTTGTGTAGTTTACGGGTTTTGGAATAAGTGTTTTTCATTATTCAATTCCTGTGGGAGTTTCCACATCCTAAGGTTTAGAACAGGTTCTTCAAACGATTTCCGCCTTTTTGTTCTGATTATTTCTAAATCCAGAGGTTAGATAAAAATGTTGTCGTCACGCATAACACGTCACAATTAATTCGACTCACATGTAAAAATTTTTTTGTCGTCGTTAGTTATATTACACGTTTATTTGGCACCGATCCATTTATATTTTTCATACGGAGGATCGATTTCCAAAACTTGTACCTGCCCTTGATCGATCAATTTTCGAATTAAAGAATGTAGGATTGCAAGTGCCGTATTGTAGTAACCGCTGTTCGCCACCTTTTCTCCCATCGCTTCGAGAACCAAAGTGGAGAGGTCCTGATCATTTTCCTTCAAGCGACGTACAACTCCTCTTTCCAATAAGTTTAAGGTTTTTGAAAGTAGTTTGATGGCTCTTTGAGGATCATCCGGTTCCGGTCCATGTGCGGGGAGAAGCCTTCGGATCGGTAACTTGGAAAGACGATCCAAGGATCGATGGTAGTCGTATAAGTTTCCGTCGATCTCCGCGTAAATAGAAGAAATGTTTTGAAGTACTAAATCGCCCGTAAAGTAGATCTTTTCCCCTAAGATATAAGGAGTTAAATGCCATCGATTGTGACCGGGAGTATGCAGAACTCCGATTTCTCTGCCTCCCGCTTTGATAACGTCTCCTTCCACGAGCTCTACATCGAAATCTAAATACGGATCTACTCTTTCCGAATTGTCCAAAGCATCATGAAATTCGAATATACCAGTATCCACTCTTTTGAGTTCTGTGGCTCTTGTTGTATTATCGTGATGGCCTTTATACACGAGTCTCCTCATGGCTCTTTGAAAAACTTGAACGAATTCCACATAATTTCCGATCTCCGAGGCCATTCCCGTCATCGCGTATAACTTTGCATCCGTATAATAGCGTAGGGTCAAAGCGGCACTCATATGATCAAGATGATTGTGGGTGTAAATGATATGTTTGATCTTACTTAAAGAAAGGCCGATAGTTTTCAAAGCCCTTTGCAAAAGACCTAGATTTTCGATATAACCGGAGTCGATGATGGTAGGTTCTCCGTCTGGGAGAATATAAATATTGTTGGGTGAATAGAAAGGTTGAGGAATTTCGGTCTTAAAGATTCCGTCTCCGATGTTTTTTACTTCCGGAATAGAATCATATCGGTGAATTTTCATTCAATTCTCCCCAAGTGCAGGGATCCTTCTTTGGATACAAGTTCTTTAGACGCACGAAAGTCTGCAATTGAAATTTCAAATAAGAGTCTATCTCAACCCAAAACCTCAGCATGCACGAGAGTTCCAACAGTAAAGTCTGTTCAAACGTCCATAAACCACCAAAGGGACGTAATCTGTGGGAACTTCATTTTATTACGAACTTACTGAATGATTATAATTGATTTCTTCTTTTAAGGTTTTGGGGTAAACTCTAAGCATCAAGGATGGAATGTCGAATTAATTTCGATTACAGCAAACTTTCACTGCATCCGCTAGCTGTTTGGGATCCCATGGTTTCGGTAGAACAGCGTAAGTACCCGCTTCTTTTTTCACTCTTTCTACTGCGGCATCGTCTATATAACCCGTGATCAAGATGGAACGGATATCTGGATATTTTTGATGAATATGAATTAAAAATTCATCACCTTTGATCCCGGGCATACGCCAATCGGAAAGAATTAAAATTACGTTGATTCCATTTTCCGCCAGGTCGTTCACAACTTCCAACGCCTCGCTTGCATTGACTGCGGTTTCGTATTGAAACTCGTTTCCGAATTGTTTCTTTAGTTCTTGTTTTAACGCGATCAAAATGATCGGTTCATCATCCACACAAAGAATCGCATTGTTTTTTGCTGTATCTTTCAAAAGATCCTCTCCGTTTCTGTCCAAACCGTACAAACTTCAATTGCACGCTGAACTTCGTTCTTCCGGGAACACTCTCTCAAACTCACGTCTATCTTCTCTATGATCTTTTTGCAGATATCAATCCTGGACCGATTTCTTCCCTTATTTTTTGTAGAGAAAAAAGAAAAGAAAATTTCATTCTTTTTGCAGAACCCTAAATACTCGGGATCAGTAAAGTAAGCGATGATCCAAGCATCCTTTTCTTCCAGGCCGATTTCAATCTTCCTTTAGTAATTGATGAATGCAAACCATTATTTAAAGGTTTGGTCTATACTTGATCAAACTTATTCTAATTTACGGGATAGAGTCTGGTCGTTTTTCATAAGTCGATGTTTGAGTCTAAGCTCCTTGGTCCCCTACAATCCATGAAGAATCCGTTTTTACCGTCCCATTTTGATGATTCGTTCAAAGACTGAGTTCTTTTGCGTTTTGTTTGAAGAATTTTCCGTGAAAGGATTCTTTCCACATGCGAATTCTTTCGAAAAGATCCGAATACAAGTTAGTTTTCAATCCTTTTGGGATGACATAAAATACGATCATGCCTGTGCTATTTTACATCCTAAAATCATATTACGACGTATAACAAGACGCCTATAGAATCTGCGTTTAAATGGGGATTTGTCTCAAATTTCATGGTACCTATTGTTCTGTAGGGATTAGTAATTTAGCATTGTTTGTATCCTTTTCCTGGAGAATCCTGCTTTTATTGTCGGGAATTGATCCTATTTTTACGTTATGTCGAACTATTCTTTCGAATTTTGTTTCAGAATTCGGGTGTAGGGAAACGATCTTTTACATACAGGGTCGAATCGGAAAGTGGTAGGTTCGTTTTCATTCTTGACCAAGATTTGCTTTTCGATCAATATAACTCTAAAGGTATTTATGAAACGTTTTTATATCGAATCTTTTCTATTGATTGTTTTTTCGGCTGCTTTTTTCAATTGCGAACATCGGGATCAAAATAAGGTGGATTTGAAGATCCTTGTTGCAGCGACCGGAAACGTAATCCTCATAAACGGAGAGGTGGATTCCGATAAAATTTCCTCTTGTGGAGTTGCTGTTCCCGGGACCGCTGCCTCTGGAACGGCGTCGGGTGCTACGGGAGGAAATACCGGAACCACAACTA
Source organism: Leptospira mayottensis 200901116 (assembly GCF_000306675.2). NCBI lineage: Bacteria > Pseudomonadati > Spirochaetota > Leptospiria > Leptospirales > Leptospiraceae > Leptospira > Leptospira mayottensis. The sequence goes on along the minus strand of NZ_CP024871.1, from coordinate 3,284,189 downwards.
CCTCGGGTTCTTCTGGTTCAAGTACTCGTTATACGATTACAAGTCAGTTGATTATGAAAAATACAGCCGAAGCGATGGTCCTTCGATTTCAATTCGATTCAGCTCAGTATCAAGGAGCGGTGGATCCACAACAAGGTTTCAGTTATTCGGGTGGAGTTTTCGCTAGGACGGTTACTGGTAATGTCGGTAAAGTGGAATGGGGATCTTCCGGAATTCCAGTATATCCAACAGGAAATGGCGCCGCTCAACAGCAAACCCTACAGTACATGGACATCGATATTTCTCTTTCCGGAAAAATACTCGATAGCTCCACGAGCACGGGGATTCTCAATCAGTGCTATACTTCGGACAACGTTAATTGTACTTCAGTCACGACGACTCAGCAATGTTTTACTCAGGACAATCATTCCTGCGTTTCTACGGCATCGGCTTCAGGTTCCGCGGTTACGATTACCGGAAGAATTTCGTGCAACGCGCCCAATGTGATTCCAAGCGGAGGGTCTACGACTCAGTAATTTTAAATAGACATCCGTTTCTCAACCGACTTTCACCTCATTCCCTGAATTTATAATACACGAAAAATAAATACTTCAGTTTACTAACTTTGGGTATTCTTAGAGGCGGAACATTCGAGTTTTGTTCCAAGCCGTAAGAATTGATTGTAGAAATATGAACCAAACAAAACGAAGTTTTCAGTGTTACATTTTTTTAATAAGAGCTACGAGTTGATCTAGAGCAATTCCCCAACCTTTGTGAAAGCCCATTTCTTCGTGCTTTTTACGATTTATTTCATTTCCATGAATTGCAGTAGCTTTGTATTTAGTACCGGTACCGTGGGGTTCCAGAGTAATCACTGCGGTAAAGAACCCGAATGGGTGAGTGGGATCTGGAGAAGGACGAAAACCGGGCTGAAGCGCGTCGGTCCAAGAAAGTTTTTCATTTGGGATTATTTCGAGATAACAACCCATATTCGGAAAATTCTGTCCTTCGGGAGATTGCATAATGGTACGAAAGATTCCTCCCGGTCGTAGATCGATTTCACAATCAACTGTCTTCCATGGGGATGGAGTAAACCACTGCTTGATATGTTCTGGAGTAGTCCAGGCGGCCCAGACTAGTTCGCGCGGAACGTCTATGATTCTTTCAAGAACCAAATCCAGTTTAGGATCCTGTAGAGGATAAATCTGAGATGTCATCTTTCTTTCTCCTTGGGTTTGTATAAAATGCAGAGATACGAAGAAGGATTCAAGTTGATTCGCTCGTTTCGTTTCTGCATTTAGGAAATCACATGTGAAATCAGTAAATACCCTTATTGGCTGGAGTGCAAATCTATTCTTCCAAAAGTTTCAGAATTTGTTCTTTTAAAAGATTACGGATCGAAGATTCGGGAAAACTATTTAAAAATTTCATTAAGTTATTAGCAATCGTTTGAAACTCCTTATCCATTCGTTTGCGAGTCTGATAACGGGAAAGAAGACTCAAAATCACGACCTCGTCCCTTTGCGACCTTTCCGGTTTGGCAAAGAGCGAATGAATCAGTTTTTTGTCGTTCTTATCCGCTTGATCGAGTAACAACAAAATCGGATAGGTATAAAGACCATTGTAAAAATCCTTGAGAGGAACTTTCCCGCTTTTGCTCGCGGGAGTGAAATAATCAATTGCGTCGTCTTTTTTCTGAAAGAAAGAACCGAGATCAATTCCGAATTGTCTTAGTTTCTTTTTTTCCTTATCGTTTTTATCCGAAAGGATCCCGGCGGAAATCCCCACTGCTCCGAACAAGGAAGCGGTTTTCCCGTAAACGATTTTATTATAAATATCTAAAGTGATTTTCGGATTTTTTTCCCATTCCATCTGAATGAGTTCGGAAATAGAAAGATCCTTAATTACCTGAGTGAAAATATCCATCAGTTCTGGATAACCCAGGTTATTTAGGTGATCAATCCCGCACGCAAGGAGATAATCTCCCGCGAGAATCGCCGTCTTGTTCCCGAATTTGGAACCCACACTTTGTAGTCCTCTTCTGGTTTCCGCCTCGTCGACTACATCGTCATGAAGTAAACTAGCAGCGTGAATCAATTCCACGATTGCACCTATGTCCAACCAGCGTTTGCCGGAATAACCTAAAAGTTGACAAAGGCAATAGTGAAGAATCGGGCGAAGTCGTTTCCCGCCGGATCGGATAGTGTAGGTTTTAATTTCGGAAAGAATCTTGAGATCTTCTCGAATGATCGCTTCGAGTTTTTTATCGAACTTCCGAATCAGAGAATCTTTTAGTGTGGATGCTTTCACTACTCCTTCCCGTGGAGCCAGTATTCAAAATATCGGTATAGGCTCAAGCAAGAACTCTCGAAAGGGATTTAAGCTTTGAGTTTGTTTTCCAAAATTAGGAGCTGTCGGGAAAGAATATCTTCCATATCCCGGAATTGTTCTTTACGGTATATGTGAATCAGATTGCGGTACATCCTTTTGATGATTGAAAGAGTACTAGCTCTAGTAAAATATCTTTCGCTCGGAGTAAAGCTGTTTGCTTCCAAAAAACGGACGCAGGTGGACTTATCCAGAAGAACTCCTCCATGAAACGGGTCGATGAAGGTTTCGTAATCTGGAGAATCGAAATGAAGAAGAAAATGAAGGGGCATATTCACTCCGTAAAGAGGAAGAGAAAGCCTTTTTGCAACCAGAAGATAGATCGCGGAGAGAGAAATCGGGATTCCTTTTCGTGTATGAACGATGCGAGTCACGAAAGAATTGTTCGGATCATCGTATTGGTCGTTGTTTCCTTGAAAATTTTCCTCAGAAGAAAGTACTCTTGTTAAGAAATGAACTTTCAATTCTTCGGAAACATATTCTGGGTTGAGATCGCATAATTCTTCCACTCTTAGAGCGAGTTTGTCCAAATAGATTTTGAATTCGTGATAAGACGCTTTTGGGTCTCCGACGCTGGAAAGAAGAAATACTGCTTCTTCCAAATCTCCGTAATCGTTGACGTGGCCTTTGCCTGCAAGGAGCGAGTAACGTGTATTGATACGTTCCATATGAACAATGGAGGAAATAGAACGGGCAAAAATCCTCAACGTAGGGTCTTTAAACTCTTCTATGAATTCGTCGATTTCGAATTGCCAAGGGATCATATCCGCGATCTCGCGAATCACTCTGATTTTTTCTTCAGTACCGGAAAATTCAAGTTGATAAAACTTTTCTTCGAGTTTGTCGGATGGAAGGTGAAAAGAGTCGTGGTAGGAATCGGACAAAGACATAAAAAATATATTTTTACGAAAAACGAAATGAGTCAATTCGGAATAAAATCTTTCATCGGAAAAAATGAAATGAGAAGAGAAGGGTGGACTCAAAGCCGATTATCGTCGTAGTCAATCCTTAATGTTACACAGAATTCAGAGAAACCTACATAGTTCATAACCTGCGAAAGGGTGATGGTTTTCCAACTTTGGGCCTTCTTATAAAACTTATCTCAAAAACTCTTTACCTTACTTTCCAAACGTCGTTTCGGGACATTATAGTCTATTTTTGATACGGACTTTAGTAGTAGATTTGAGTTTTGGGCAGTTGTAAATTACTATGTCTTACAAGCGAACAGAGAAAGAGTTCGAAGTTGAAAAACAAAGAGTTGAAAAAAGAAAATACTCCCCACAAGAGAAATGTAGAGAGTTGTTCGTCTAGACAGAAAGTGTCGATAATTCTTCGAGAGCTTTTTTTTCTTCCTCCGGTTTTGGAGGAGTCCCGTGCCATCCTGGATTATTTTCCATAAAAGAAACACCCTTGCCCAACACGGTGTCGAACAAAATGATTGTCGGAGAACCTTTGTGAAGTTTAGCTTTTTCGAATGCAGAGATGATTTGTTCGATATCGTGACCGTCTGCTTCCAAAACGTTCCAACCGAAAGAAAGAAATTTTTTACTGAGAGGTTCTAGATTCATAACGTCTTTCGTAAAGCCGTCGATTTGAATTCCATTTTTGTCCATAAAAGCGATCAAGTTGTCCAGTTTATAGTGTGTGGCGGACTGAGCGGCTTCCCAAGTCATTCCTTCGCCGCATTCTCCGTCGGAGATACACGTATAAATTTTATGACTTTGTTTTTTGAATCTTGCGCCGAGTGCGAGTCCCACAGAGACAGAAAGTCCTTGGCCTAAGGAACCGGAAGAACTTTCAATTCCGTTCATATAACGAGTAGAAGGATGTCCTTGTAGTTTGCTTCCTAATTTGCGGAAAGTGAGTAAGTCTTCTACGGGAAAATAACCGGAATGAGCCATAGCTGCATAACGAATCGCACATACGTGGCCGTTGGAAAGAATCAGGCGATCCCTTTCTTCCCAATCCGGATTGGAGGGTTTGTGGTTTAGAATTTTCTTATATAGCACCGCATAAATGTCCGCGAGACCTAAAGGTCCTCCTGGATGTCCGGAATTTGCGGCAGTTACCATTCGGATCACGCTCTTTCTGAGCTCGTTTGCAAAATTCTTGAGTTCTTTGATATCGTTCATATTCTTCCTAAGCGAATGGAATATCGATTTCCACCCCGAAATGGAAGCAGGTCAGTTCGTGGAGCGAAACAAAACCAAGCCGGAAAGGAAAATCGCAGTATATAGAGGAAGGAAAATATAGTGTAGTTTTCTGTGGAATTCTTTTTTTCGGGTTATTCCCGACCAAACCATTAGAAGCATTAAAATTAAGGCCAGTACGGCAAATGCGCGATGTGTGTCGATGATCCAACGTTTGACTGCGGGAATAATTCCAGCGCTTTCCAAGCCTCCGCCTAAATATTTCACATAAAGAAGAGTAAAGGCGGTTGTTAAGTTGAAAGCCGCACCGAGTAGATTGAAAATACGATGGAGAAGATTTTTTTTAAAACGAAAGTAATAGCCCGTATAAAAACAAAAGATTGAAAGGGTCATTCCGGTGTGAATAAGGGCTAGAACCATCTGTTACATTTTCGGCAAACAAGTTATAATCGAAACTTTTTTTCAGCGGAAAGTAGAATCAGGAAAGAAAATAATCCGAAAATATGACAGAGGGCCTCTACGGATTTTTTATTTGACCGAGAAAAACAGACCGAAATACTGGTTTCAAATTGCTGCCTTAGCTCAATTGGTAGAGCATCTGATTTGTAATCAGACGGTTGTGGGTTCGATTCCTATAGGCAGCTATTTTTCTTCGGGTAGGTACTCAAGTGGCCAACGAGGGCAGACTGTAAATCTGCTGACTATGTCTTCGAAGGTTCGAATCCTTCCCTGCCCAATAAAATTCCACTCCACTTAAAATTAAAAGGATTCGAAGCTTTCAAATGAGAGTGTTTTGAGCTTCCGTAAGAAGCTACAAAACGCGTCCGAGTCCATGGATGGGCGAGGCATGAGAAAGACGCCGTGGAGCTTAGTCTATCAGGAAGTAAGACTGCGTAACGGCGAATCCTTCCCTGCCCAATAAAATTCCACTCCACTTAAAATTAAAAGGATTCGAAGCTTTCAAATGAGAGTGTTTTGAGCTTCCGTAAGAAGCTACAAAACGCGTCCGAGTCCATGGATGGGCGAGGCATGAGAAAGACGCCGTGGAGCTTAGTCTGTCAGGAAGTAAGACTGCGTAACGGCGAATCCTTCCCTGCCCAATAAAATTTCTCACATCACTTCAATCGAAACAACAATCAGAAAAGATTTCAGAAGAATTCGAGTAGAATATGCGATCGCGCTCCGTAGGAAGTTTCACAAGTTGAGAAAGGTTTTGGAATAAGAAGGATCAAAAACGCATATTTTTCAAGTTTTCCACAAAAATGAGACTTTGTACTTGCAAAAAGTATAATTTTCTGATGGAGTAAATTTTCCTAAGTCTGCTTAAAGTTATACTTCGATTTTTGGGAAAATCCCGCGAAAGGATCGATTTACAACTAAAGCGCCTCGCTTCTATTGTGCTCGACGGAGTCAATAAATTTGTGATTTGATACTTTTTGTATATAAGAGATTTGAAATTTATTGACCAAAGCTGAGTGGTCAGGCGCAGCTTTAAAAAGTATCGGAAAGATGCGCCTAGCCATGCGCCCCAATGTTCCTCTATAAGACACATAGAACTATAATCCAAGTCGGGGAGATATAAAGACACGGAAGAATTTTCCGGATTTGGACAAATCAGAATTAGGTCATACGATTTAAAATCAGTCGGAATCTAATATGTCCACTGAAATCTTTTTCAGATCAATCGAGTAAAACCTGTATTTCTTGTCTCCTGAAAATCCATCGATAAAAAAACGATTTAGAGATTTGCGATATACTAAATTCGAAATTTGAAAGGAGGGCTCTGCGCCGTCCGAATCAGAAAACACTGCTTGGCCGGAAATCGGATTGTAAGCTGCGTTGACAAGAGTTAAGCCCCATTCTTCCTGGTTAGATTCGAATAATGGAGTTGCGAGGATTGCATCTGTGGAAAGCTCTGAGTAAGGAACGCAGTTTTGAGGCTGTATTAGATCTTTCTTAAATAGGCTGGAGCGATTGGATTTACAAAGAAACTGAGGCGCAGCAGATAAAAAGAGCGTTCCTTCCTTTTTGCGATAATCCCAAAAAGGAGTTGGATTTTTTTCGCCGGAAAACAGTTTTTCATCCAGAAGTTTTTCGTAACTTGAGGGGAATTCGTTCGAATTATCTGTATCTGGTTCTTCGGTTTTATCGGAGATTTCTTTTCCTAAAAAGTATTCGAATACCGGATCGGGAATATCGTTGTTTAATATTTTTATGGCTTTTAAAAATCCCTGACCCGGGTGTGTATTTTCAAAATTTTTAAAGCAGACTCTGGATAAAAGTTCTTCCGATTCGTCCCCTGGGAAAAAACTTTTCGTAAGATACGAGCAAGCTTCTTGTTTTCTTCCCGAAATCAAAAGAGTTTTTGCGGTTTCGATTGCGCTTCGGTCTTTGCTTGCATAAGAACCGCTCATCCAAAAATACCTAGCGGAAGAATCGTATTTTCCCAAGTTTCTAAGAAATTTCCCATAAAGATATAAAAGATCCGATTTACCTTCTTCGTTTAACGATTTCAGTCTACCTCCGGAATAGATTCTTTTATAAGCACTTCCTCTTCCTGAGTGAAGGGTGAAACTGATGCGTAAAGCCAAAGAAGTTTGCGGGTTGAGAATTCCTTTCATCTCTCCGAAAGCGTGGATTTTTTCCCAGCCGTCGTAATCGCCCGTTTTAATTTTTACCGCATAACAAGCTTTATAGAGAGGGGCATTTTCTTTTTTGGAAAGAATTTTGAATAAGAAAGGCATTTCTTGAACGACGGGCTCAGGAGTTTGTATCGAAGAGGTTTCGATGGAAACGGATTTCTCTTCGGTTTGGGGCGGATTTGTTTCTTGAAAGTATATGTCTGGATTCGAAATCGGTTTATTACAACCAGAAATGACGGAGACGAGTGCGGAAGGACTTACGTTTAAACCGTTTGCGAGTTCGCTAACAATTGAGGGATATCTTCCTTTTTTATCCGTGATTTTTCCCGAGCGAATCATGATTAAGATTGCGGGAACATATTTGCGGTATTTCTCGTAGAGGAAAAAAAGTCTGGAAGACGCTGTTTTACGGATATCAGACTTTTGAGACGTCCGAAGAAGTTCTTCGTATAAAGGAATCGAAAACAGGGGGTCCTCTTTTTCCATCGTATACGCTTCTTCATAGGAAACAGGATATACGCTTAAAATGGAAATTAAGAATATTACAATAAAAGAAATATCTTTAAAATACATTTCTAAGGACTTCCCGTTTTGCGTCCGTTCCGTGATTAAGAGGACAGATTTCAGAAGGCACGGTTCCGTTTTTAAAAAGTTCTTTTCGAGGATGTTTACAGGAAGGTCCAGGAAGTTTACCCGATTCTTCGCAAACGGTTACGCTTATCGCGTGTTCGGTAACCGGATATCTTCTTTTTTCGTCTTCCGTGGCTTCGAAAGTTTTTGCGACCGATCCCCAAAGAGGAGCTGCAACAGTACCACCTAACGCGGACGATCCGAGTCCGTAACTCGGGTCATCGTAACCGAGCCAGATTGCCATTGACATTCCCGGTTTTACTCCCACGAACCAGTTGTCTCTGTTATCGTTTGTAGTCCCTGTTTTACCGGCAACTTCACCTCTATATCCGGTGCTTCTCACTCCTGCCGAATTTGCACTCCCGTGAAGAAGGTCGATCATGATTTCTGCGACTTGAGAAGACAACACCTTTCTTTCTTCCGGAACTTTTAATCCGAATTCGTCTGTAGACTTTCTTTCGTAAACGATTTTACCGGATCGGTCCGTGATTTTTTGGATCAGATAAGGACGTTTGATCGTTCCGTCGTTTGCAAACGCGGAATACGCAAGAGCCATTTCCAGAGGAGAAATTTCCAAAGAACCGAGTGCAAGGGAAAGATCTCCTCTGAATCTAGACTGAAGTATTTTCGGATCAGGAAAGAAATACTTTTGAAAAAAGTCTTGAATCTTTGAAATTCCTAATTTCTCCGCGATCTGAACCGCAGCTGTATTTTTGGACTTTGCTAAAGCGTGTCTAACGCTGATATCTCCGTCATATTGATTTCCTATATTTTCTGGCATCCAGTTTCCAGTTTGATTTCTATAAATCAAAGGGGCGTCCAAAATTCTGGAGGAAGCGTTGATGAGTTCGGTCTCGATTGCAGCGGAATATAAAATTGGTTTAATGGAAGAACCCGTCTGACGTTTCATCGCGGTAGTTCTGTCCAACTGATTATCGGCTTTGAACTCAGAGCCACCGTGCATCAATAGAATTTCTCCCGTGGCAGGATCAATAGCGACTAACGCAACTTGGAGACCGGATTCGCTTGTTCCGCCGAAAGAGTCCGTATCGATGAAAAGTTCGAGCGCCGGTGAAATATCCTGAATGTATTTTCGAAAAACCGCCGTCTCACTGGAATTTTTGTTATCCGTGAGTTTTGTTTTGCGAACGAGTCCGCTCTTTTGAATGTTGTCCAGGTAATTTTTTACAATCTTCGAGAGCTCTGCTTGAACCGGTTCCGCAATTGTGGTGTGAATTGAAAAACCGCCGGTTTCATAGATATTGGAATCGGGGTATAAGGAATTCAAAAATTTACGTACGTGTTCCGTCACATACGGAGAATCATCTTTTCGGTTTCCGAACACTGTCTCACCCGGTGATCTCATATGAAACGAAAGATAGATCTCGTCCAGTTTCGGTTTCGGATTTTCTTTTAAAATTTCTTCTTTTCGGAAAGAATGAACGATCGCGTTCACCCGTTGTCTGGATAGATCTGGATTTTTTAAAGGTGAAAAACGATTTGGAGCCGAGGCCAAGGAGGCGAGAACAATCATTTCCTCCGTGTCGAGTTCGGAAGGAGTCTTTCTGAAATAGAATTCGGCTGCGCTCGCAAATCCGAAGGCACCGTGACCCAAGTATACATTATTTAAATAATATAATAATATTTGCTTTTTCTCATATGTATATTCTAGAGCAAAGGCAAGCTGAGCCTCTTTGATTTTTCGGACGAGACTTTTTTCGCGATCGTCCAATAAAATTCTCGCGAGCTGTTGGGTAATTGTAGAAGCTCCCTGTTTAAAACGGAAACTTGTGATGTTCACGAAAGCTGCACGGAGAACGGACATGTAGTTAATTCCGCTATGAGAAAAAAATTTTCGATCTTCTACCAAAAGAACGATCTTTTTCAGGTTTTCAGGATAAGCATCCCATTCCAGATTACTCGTTTTTTTCGCGAAAATTTCAGAAACCTTTTTCCCATCTCGATCGTATATCACTGAGGGCTGATGGTTGTAAAAAAGGGAAATCATTTCCTTAAGTTCCGATTCCCGAGTGATTACCCCCACCCAAAAAAGTATCATTCCAACAAGAAGCAAAGAAATGATCACACCCGCGGAAAATAAAACTACATTTGGAAGTTGGAAACGACGACCGCTGATTTGTTCTCTCAGTCTCTCAGCGAGAGTTTTGATTCGGGGTTGTCCATTGTCTTCGATTTCACGCCGAACTATGAAGAACGGTTTTTTTTCGAATGAAATCATTTCCTTTCGAAGGAATGGTTTGTCAGTAGCCGATGAAAAAGGATCCGACTTTTGACTTTTCGGTATATTCCGAAATTTTTGTATAAGTTCCCGCATTTTCCCGTTCAGGTTGGTCTGAAATTGAGAAAGAAGGTTCCAAATTTTTTCTGAGCCGGTAGATTCAAAATCTATTTGAGGAGGAGCTTGAAAGTGGGGAGTTCCCACATCTTGGAGCTGTTCCGGATGAGGTAGGATTTCGTCGGAGGGGGAAATCGACTTTATATGGGACGGAGTCGAAACTTCCATTTTCACGAGGACTTTGTGACCGCACTGATAGCAGGTTAGTCTAAAAATGGAACCTGTAGGAACTCCTTCCGGCAAACGAGAAGTCGTTCCACATTCGGGGCACAAAAATCGAGAACTTCTAAGGGTTTGAATTCCCGTTTCCATTATCCCCTTAATTGTCGGAGAATCCTAGAGTTCCAGACAAGTACTTTAATTCTCTTTTTTTCTCCTTTCCGTAATCACGGTGAAGTCGCAACCCTTGAGTATTTCAGCCGGAATTATGCTATCCTCCTTCAAAGGAAACATGGAAATCGAAAGTGTTTTAAATCCAAGTTTACGCAGTCTATAAACGACGCCAAAACCTTCATCGCTATGAAAACGACCGTTGATATGAATCACCTTACGCCCTTTTGTTAAAAATGCATTCGCGATCGAGTCAGTCATTCCTGCATCCCAAAGATATTGAGCATCCACGAATTTTTTTTCGGTGTTCGCGTCTAAATTTATGCCTGGATGTTCTTTGAGAGTGTTCTTAATTTTAGTTTCGTAATCTTCCTGGGAGAAAATACGAATGAGATATTTAGGAGGCAGAAAAACGGAACGAATCTTAAATAACGCTTCGAGCCCGGAAGAGGAAACTAAATTCACGTATTTTCTAGGTACGTTGGATGCAAGAACCGGAACCCGGTGTTCTTTTGCAAATTGTATGAAAGGATGATAGTCTCTTAGATAGTTGGGCCAAAGTGTTAGGGAATTGAAAAAAGTTTTCTCTCCGATCTGACCGTTTAAATATTCGTCTAAGGTTTTTTGTTGGTCCCTTTCCAACATTTCCAGAGAAAGGATTACAGGAGTTTTTAAAGCAATTTTTTTAAACCAATCTAAGCGAATTTTATGGCCGATAATATCGTCATGTTCTTCTCCAAATATTAAAATATCATAATTTTCAAATGTTTTTAGAACCGTTTCGAAATCAACACCTGTCTCCGTCGGCCCTTTTTGGATGGAAAACGGGCCCCCGTTCTCAAGTTTACTTTCGGGAAAAATGGAATTACCTTTCGAACAAAAAATCAATAAAATGGCAAAAAAACAAGTTCTTGAAGTTCTTAAATAAGGATTTTTCAAAACCAAAAACCTATTTCAAAAGAGATTCGATTTTTTGGACTACGACCGAAGCATCTGGTTCTACCGCAGAACGATATCTCGCTTCGATTTTTCCTTCCTTTGAAATGAGGAACTTTTCAAAGTTCCATTCTATCTCGCCGGGGTTTGGAGAACTTTCGACCAGATAAGAATATAGAGGATGTTGGTCTTTTCCTTTGACGGAAATTTTTGACATCATATCGAAACTTGCGCCTTTTTGGATTCTGCAAAAGGTTTCAATTTCCTGATTGGTTCCAGGTTCTTGGCTCCCGAAATTATTGGCCGGAAAACCAACTATGACGAATCCCTGATTCTTGTATTTTTTATAAACTTTTTCAAGATTATCGTATTGATAAGTATAACCGCATTTAGATGCTACGTTAACCACCATTACTACTTTTCCCTTGTATTTGGAAAGGGATATGTCGTTACCTTTGATATCTTTTACTTTAAAATCATAGAAACTTTCCTTTGCAAAAGCTCCAGCTAATGGAAAAAGAATCCCTAGGATAAAAAACAAAACAGAAATTTTTGTCTGCATAAACTTTGACCTTCTTCTACGAATTAAAATCATAATTTACATTTGCTTCAATCGTTTTTCAAAATCGAAAATTGCCTTTCTCAAAACTAAGAGATCTATATTGGGAAGGATTACAGAATTTTATCTTCGATCAGAAATATTATCTATCGTTCAAGTGGAGAATTCTAAGTTATTTGAAAGTTACGCTGGTGTTATACTCAGGATAAGTCGGAGCATGTGATTGAGTTTTTTTTAGAATAAATTTCGGTTTAAAAATAAAAAACCCCTATAGCCATCGCTTTCGGGGTTTTATTTATTAGAGTTGATTAGGGTTGTGGAATTATTTTTTTCCCAATCCCGGTTTATCGGCTCCGACTAAAATCGACATGTTTCCGGCCGGATGTTTGTTTTCTTTCATCAACTGGTGTGCGGTCGCGGTTTCGTTCCACGCAAACGTTTTAGAAAGACAAGGATCGACTTTTTTATCGATGACCAAGTCGTTCAGACCTTTCGAGTTATCGTCGTTCGCAAAGTGCGAGCCTTGGAGACGTTTTTGTCTCATCCAGAGATAGCGCAAGTCGACGGTTGCATTATAGCCGGTAGTTCCCGCACAGATTACGACCATGCCACCCGTTTCGCACACGAACATGGAAGTAGGAATCGTAGTTTCGCCGGGATGCTCGAAGACGATCTTCGGATTTTTTCCTTTTCCTGCGATGTCCCAGATCGCCTTTCCAAATTCGCGAGCGGACTTTGTCCATTCTGCGAATTTTTCCATCTTATTGATTTCGGAAGTTAGCGCTCCCCAATGAGAGAATTTCTTACGGTTGATAACACCCGCCGCGCCTAACTTCATGCAGAAATCGATCTTATCGTCTTCGGAAACGACCGCGATTGGAACTCCGCCTGCCGCTTTTACAATCTGGATTGCCATCGCTCCAAGTCCACCTGCGCCCCCCCAAATCAGAACTACGTCGTCTTTTTGGACGTTATTCGGAGTCCAGTGATGAAGCATTCTATAAGCGGTCGCTCCTACGAGCATATAAGCGGCGGCTTCTTCCCAGGAAAGATGTTTCGGCTTTGGAAGACATTGGTGATCTTGAACCTTACAAAACTGTGCAAAGGATCCCCAATTCGTTTCGTATCCCCAGATCAACTGAGAAGGGGCAAACATCGGATCTTTTCCCGCTTTGATCCAAGGATCGTTGCGATCCCAGATTCCACAGTGAAGAACGACTTCGTCTCCTACTTTTACGTTCTTAACATCGGGACCGACTTTATAGACGATCCCGGATGCGTCGGATCCACCGATGTGAAAGTTTTCAGGTTCGCCTTTTTTATTTCTGGCACCGATTACATCTACGGGAAATCCAAGGGCGGCCCAAACGTTATTATAATTTACACCGGCTGCCATTACCGCGACGAGTACTTCGTCCGGAGCTAGTTCTGGAACATCGATAAGTTCTTCCTGAATTGCTTTGATTGGGTCGCCGAAACGATTGGCTCTAACGACCTGTGCGTACATTTTTTTAGGAACCTGGCCCAAGGGGGGAAGGGTTCCGACTGGAACGGATTCAATTTGGCTCATGTGCACAGATTTCCGAAGTTTGCTATTTGATCTACACCATTTTGTGGGAACTCCTGCGTTTTTACGACGATTTAGTTTTTCCCGTGAGAAGGGAACATAGTAGTTCCCACAAAACTCGAATCGAAAAAGGAAACGTTCGCTAGAACGGCTAAGAAAGATAAAAATAACCAACCGATGAATACAAATTCCTTAACTTACATACTTGGGCAGACTTCGCATCGACCGTGGCCCTTACCGAAAACGAAGCCGTTTATGATTCAGAACTGGGAGGAATTACTTTTTCTTCATTGGGAGGTCCCACAAAAATTTTTAGAGAAAATTTTACCTCAGGGTTTGGAAATCGATACGTATCAAGGAAAGACTTATATAGGAATAGTCCCGTTTCGAATGAAGCGAGTTAGGCCGATTGGTCTGCCGCCATTCCCTTGGATTTCGTATTTTTCGGAGCTGAATGTTCGGACTTATGTCAAAGCAAAAGGCAAACCGGGAGTATATTTTTTCAGCTTGGATGCTGGAAATCGTATTGTCGTCGAGGTCGCTAGGAAATTTTTCCATCTACCGTATTTAAATGCGAAAATAAACTTTAAAAAAGAAAAAACTCGAAAAGAATTTCACTGTCGCAGAAACGATTCGCGCGCAAACCCGGGAGAATTTCATATAACTTACCGGCCTTCGACCGAAGTTTATAGAACAAAGGAAGGAACTTTGGAAAACTGGCTCACGGAAAGATATTGTCTTTATTGTAAAGATTCTCAAGAAAAAATTTATCGAGGAGAGGTTCATCATCTTCCTTGGCCTATTCAAAAAGCGGAATGTAATATTTATCATAATACAATTTTAAAAAGTAATAATATTCCTTTGACGCATTCAATGTCGGAACCGCTGATACATTATTCTGAATCTCTAAAAGTCGCTCTTTTCCCCTTGGTTCCCGTATATTGAAATACAAACGTCTTAAGTTGTAAATAAAACAAGTCCACATCTTACTCTTATGGATTAAGAGCCGGTCTCAAAACTGGTTGTACTTTTGAATCGTAATTATTTACTTGTGAAATGGACAAATATTATTCAGAGATCCCCGATGCACTTTGGGAAAAAATAGAACCATTAATCCCAAAAGTTAGGGCAAATCTCCAAGGAGGTCGCAATCGATTACCTACAAGAGTGGTAATGGCGGGGATCATCTATCGAATGAAAACAGGCTGTCAGTGGCGGGCAATTCCGAGTAACTTCGGATCTGGTCAAACTTGTCACAGAAGATTCCAAGAATGGGAGCGAGCGGGAGTATTCAAAAAGGTTTATAAATCTATTTTAAAATATTATGATGTGAAGAATAAGATAGCATGGGACTGGGCCTCGATGGATTCCGCAATTGTTAAAGCTCCCAAAGGGGGAGTTTAACCGGCAAAAACCCTACAGACCGCGCCAAATTAGGGGTTAAACGGCATATTCTTACGGATGGAAATGGAATTCCATTGGCCATAACATTGAGTGGAGCCAATGTTCATGACAAGCATAACGTAAAAGAGACTTTAAATTCAATCCTGATTTTTTCCGGTAGAAGAAAAAAGAAACCAAAACATCTCTGTCTTGATAAAGGATATGACTTTAAAGATACGGAAAAATTAATTAGAAGAAGAAATATCCGGCCTCACATTCGAAGAAGAGGCGAGAAACCATTGATCGGTAAATATAAAGGAAAGCCTCGAAGATGGGTCGTTGAAAGAACGAACAGTTGGCACAATCGATTCAGGGCTATCCTTATCCGGTGGGAAAGAAAATCTGAAAATTATATGGCTTCTCTTTACCTCGCGAGCACTATTATTGTTTTCAATTTCTTTAATAGATAGTTTTGAGACCGGATCTAAGTCATCGTGCGAAAAATAAATTTTTTGATCCAGTAATCCGATTTCAAGATTTTCGTTTTTATACCGTATCATTACTTGAGAAACAAATATCGTCAGGAATATGAAAAAATTCTAAGATAAAAGATCTTTTGACTTTTATATTTCGACGTAGAAGATAAAACGAAAGAGTAAGTTGTAGGAAAATCGAAGAAGGTTTTTTTATTTTTAATATAGAAATTTTAAGAAAAAAGTTTAAAAAAAGTAATTCTACTTCTATTAACAGCATTTTGAATTAAAGGGAATACAATATACTTAAATGCCCGCTTTTAAGTCTTAAAGAGATGATGAGTTTGGAAAGATCAAAATAATAAAATTTGGAGAAACAGAAAACATGCTGGCACATATACGACCCAATCAACTTTTTTGCACAGATAAGGATCGAGAGCAAAGTTTACAAACTTTAGGAATGATACTTGAGTTGAGTGAAAAATGTTACGTGTTTGGAAAATACTTTTTTATCGACGCTTTAAATTCCGAAGAACATCCGTTTCTTTTGAAAAAGGGATTCTACCTGATGGGAATCGGAATGGATGCAGAAAATGTTTCCAATATTTTAAAAAGATATATCATTTCGGGAAACTACGAAGGAAAAGAACTTTTAGAAAGGATCATCATACTTGAAGGAATAGAAGCGATTCAGAAGGAACTTTTTATATCCGTTTTTTTAGAAAGGGTAGCGTCTTATTTTGGCGAATCCTATCAAAAGAATTTTTGGGATTTCGTAAATCAGAAAAGAAAAGAGATCGATGGAATTCTTTTGAACGATTTTTACTCGGAGTTTTGTAGCTCCAAACCTCAAATTGATTCTGATGTTCTTTTGAGCAGGGCGTTTCATTCTTTTTCGTATAATGAACTGAGGACTTTATTGAAACAAGTAAGTCTTTCGGATCTGGCGGAAGCTTTGAAGAATGTACGGGAAAAACTTGTGCTTCAAGTGATGGATTTTCTTGATAGAGAATCCTCCCGTTGGCTGATGAAAGAATTGATGAGAGCGGACGATTCTGATAATGGCTTTGAAAAAGTGAAGGAGGCTCAATTAAAGATTCTCGGTATTTTTGCCTCTAGAAAGGAAATAGGTCACTATTTTTGAGTAAATTGAAAAAGAATGGGGGAAAATTGTCTCAATTCCACAGAGATTTCGTTCAAGCTTTGGTGTCTAGGCTAAAAACTCTCTTTCGTTAATTCTTAAAATTGCGCGTAAAACGTCACTTCTCGTAATGATTCCGATCACTTGAAACGAATCGTTTATTACGGGAAGACATCCGATTCTTTCTTCGAAAAGAACTTTCGCAATTTCCCCGATTCCTGCTTGGATCCGCACGGAAAGGACTCTGGTTTTCATGATTTTACCGATCGTCTTGCCGAGTTCGACCTCCGATATATGTTCCAATTTCCAACGCATCCAATCCCGATCTGATATAATGCCGCATAACGTATTTTCCCCATCAAGTACGGGAACGTGACGAAAACGTTTTTGAATGAAAATGTCTTGCGCTCTTGAGATCGGATCTGATTCCAAAAATCCTACCACCGGAGAAGTCATCAAATCCTTTGCTGTCAAAAAGGAAATGGAGTCTCCATGTCGGATATTTCCTAAAGAAGAGGAGGTCTTGTATTCGGCGCTGATTTCTTCTCCCACTTTTTTTGTTCTGTTTTTTCGTTCAGTGTCTTGTTCCGATTCCGGTTTTTTAACGAGAGGAGAAGGTGCAATCGAATGCAGTCGACGAATGATTTCGGGTTGAACCGGAGGGATATAAACTTCGGAAATTCCTCTCGTCACCCAAAAAAACAAACTAACTCATCCTCATGATCAGAAAATTGTACGAAGCGATGATTTTTTGAGTCATTTCAAGTCCATCTTTGTTGATATCGGGGTGATATTTTTTAATCAATTCTTTGAATCGTTTTTTCAATTCTTCTAATGTACAAGGTGCATCGAATCCGAGAACGTCCAGATGTCTCTGAGTTTCCGGATCCATCTCTTGAAATACGGAAACGTTTTTTTTCTTTTTCGGTTTTTTGCGAAAACTTCCAAATAGGTCGTAATACGCCCTGTCTCTGTATTCTCTCGTAATCTCACGAAGATGAAAAACTTTGGTATTTAAGATAGAAAAAATATGATTTTTTAAAAAGACATCGGCCCCGTAATCGTTTTGAATCGATTTCAGTTCGATAAAATCTGAGATTTCGTTTTCTACAATCCTTTCGAAATTGAATTTGTCGTCGAAGTAAGAATCGAAGGCATCGTCGAAATCCAAAGTTGCGGACGATAAAAGCAGAAGTAGTTCCCGATCTAGTTCGTGTTTTTCCAAACGGGTCTGAATCGTTTCCTTCAGACCGATTTGAAGTTCTGCGAGATAATTGTCGTTGAAATATATTCCATTTTTTGCAAATTCTTCTCCGATCCCCTCTATCTTCAAGATTTTTGAGAGAAGTTGAATGAGAGAATCTGCGTGAGTTTCGTTAAAACCCGCAGCAGCTTTGGGAGAGAAGTGAACGTCGTTTCTGAGATTGTAAAAAATTCTATAATAGTCTTCTTTGCGGATATTTAAGGCTGAGATGATTTTTTCTACCGGAATGTACCATTCGCAATTCGTACATCCGGATTGAATCTCAAAAATAATATCCTCTAAAGAGGAACGGATTTGATCGAAACTTTGAGTCTGCATACTCCCCACTTCCTGATTTTCCACCCTTGCAAATCCGTTCATCAATTCTTTTTTCAATTAGACTTAGAGAATCGGAAATGGAAATCTTTTTGAACATTGAAAAAAGATTTGCTTGGAACGTTTCCTAAACTCATCCATCCAATTATGCTTCCTTTAATAGTCGTTCTTGTTTGTTTTCTTGTTTATTTTCTCGGATATAAATTTTATTCGGGTTATATCTCCAAATCCGTTTTCGATTTGAAAGATAACCAGGAAGACACCCCAGCCCACAAGCTGAATGACGGAGTGGATTACCTTCCGACAAAACCAATCGTCTTATTCGGTCATCATTATGCGTCCATTGCCGGACTTGCTCCCGTGCTCGGACCTGCGGTAGCGGTCATTTGGGGTTGGCTTCCCGCGATGATTTGGGTGGTATTCGGAAGTATTTTCGTGGGTTGTGTACACGATTTCGGAGCTCTTGTGGTTTCGGTTCGTAATCAGGGAAAAAGTATCGGTCAAGTTGCGGAGGATCTTTTAGGTCATCGTGCGAGAAGTTTGTTTCATGCAATCATCTTTTTTCTTGTCGCTTTAGCGATGGGAGTTTTTGTTCTTGTTCTTGCGGAAATGTTTTCTGCAGATCCAAAAGCTCATCTGAAATCCATATCCGCTGACACTGTAAATGTGCCCGTCGAAGAAAAAAAAACTTCCACAGCAGCTATCGAAGTTACGAAGAAGGCCGAACTTACGGGTGAGGTTCAAAAGTTGACTAAAACTCTCAATGAAGAGGTTCACGATCATCCTGGAGAAATCCGAACGGAAGAGAAACCTTCTATCCGATTGAGAAGTCATTTCCCGGAAGCGGTGATTCCGTCTGCGGCGATCATGATCCTAGCGGTGATCATGGGTTATCTACATTACAAAAAAGGAATGAACCTTACGCCCCTTACCGTATTCAGCGTTCTTGCAACTTTGGCTTCGATGGTTTTGGGGATGCAGGATTCGGTTCTAACTTGGGTGGGACTCAACCACGTGGAGACTTCTCCTTCCGCGGGGACTTGGAAATACATTCTTTTATTCTATGCGTTCTTGGCTTCTGTAACTCCAGTTTGGCTGTTGTTGCAAAGTAGGGATTATATCAATTCTTTCCTATTGTATTTGGGAATCGTTTTGATTTATCTGGGTTTTTTTGTGGGAGGAGTTTTTCACAACTTCCCTTCCTTTAATGCAGAAGTAATTCGAACCGAATCTATAGGGTTTGATCTGATTCCGTTTGTGTTCATAACGATTGCTTGCGGAGCTGTTTCGGGATTTCACGCGTTAGTCAGCTCGGGGACGACGGCCAAACAATTGGATAAAGAAGCGGACGCGAGACCGATCGGTTATGGCGGAATGATCGGAGAATCCTTGTTAGGTTTATCTGCGGTCATCGCTTGTACGATCGGCTTCACTTCTTCGGAAGAATGGTCTGATTTTTACCGTTCTTGGTCGGGTATTCAAGGTTTGGCTCCGCAAGTTGGAGCTTACATTTATGGAACCGGAAGATTTTTATCTCAAATCGGAATCCCGGAAGTTTTCGGACAAGGATTTATCGCGCTCATTGTGATTAGTTTCGCATTGACTTCGTTGGATTCTGCGACGAGACTTCTTCGGTACAATATCGAAGAAATTGCAGAATCGACTCGGATTTTTTGGATTCAAACATTGGTAGGCAATAGGTACATTTCCAGTCTGATCGCTTGTGTTGCGATTGGAATCTTTGCGTTTATGGAAATAGAACAAGACGGAAAAAAGAAACCGGCTGGACTCGCGCTTTGGAAACTTTTTGGAACCACGAACCAACTTTTGGCGGGACTGGCACTTTTGGTTGTAACCGTTTTTCTTTTTAAATCGAAGAAAAAGGTCAAAGTATCTTTTATACCGATGTTGTTTGTATTGTTCGTAACACTCTGGGCGATGATTCGAAATTTCTTAGACTTTTTAACCGGACCTTCTTCAAATCTTCTTCTCGCGGTTATAGGAGGAACGTTGATCGTTTTGACGCTTTGGCTTTTGATAGAGGCGATTTTAACTTGGAATCGCATTAGAAAAGCATGAAATACTGTAGTTCTTGCGGATCGTCCGTCGTTTATAAAATACCGGAAGGAGACAATCGATCTAGATACGTCTGCGATAATTGTGGAACGATTCATTATCAAAATCCGAAAATTGTAGTCGGGAGTATTCCGATTTGGGAGAATCGGATTTTGCTTTGCAAACGAGCGATCGAACCCAGAAAAGGATACTGGACCTTACCCGCCGGATTTCTGGAAAACAGGGAAACCGTGGAGGAAGGTGCTGTTCGGGAAACTCAGGAAGAGGCGAATGCAGAAATTAGAATCGTAGGACTTCAGAGTATTTACAGTATTCCTCATATCAGTCAGATTTATATGTTTTTCTTAGCGGATTTGGTGGATGGACGGTTCTCCGTAAGCCTTGAGTCCGAGGAAGTGAAACTTTTTTCCATAAATGAAATTCCTTGGGAAGAATTGGCCTTTAGTTCGGTTTATTTTGCTCTTAGGGAATACGTGGATTCTCCCGTTAAGAACTCGCTTCACTTGGGAAACACGAGGAACCGTAAGAACTTTTCGAAGGAATCCTGAGGAAATGGATTCTTCCGTTCTTAAAAAAATATAGGAAAAAAAACGTAGCGAATTAGAATGTACTCATGCGGAACGGAATTCGTTTCATAATATCTTCATTTCTTCTTTTTAACTTCTCCCTTCATGCAAATGCCTTTCTAAAGACTAACACGGATGTTTTCTCGCCTAATTGGGATGGAAGGAACGATGTACTCGAATTCAAAATTTCAAAGTCGACCCTTCCTATCCTTTCCGATTGGGAACTTGTGATTCAAAATTCCAGAGACGATGTCGTAAAAACTTTTAAAGCGGATCATAGAAGAAAAAGGGGATTTTCCTTTTTCCCTTTTTTGCAGGACGATGCGAAATTATCTCCTCTTGAAATTACGATTCCCGAATCGATCTTTTGGTTCGGAGAGGATTCCAAAGGATTTTTACTTCCCGATGGAGAATACAAATATCGACTCAAGTTAATCACGGAAAATAAGGAAAATCTTCTATCAGAAGAAAAAACAGTATTTTTAGACTCCCACCCTCCTAGTTCCGAGGTTGGCGCTAAAACGAGAGTTCTGTTTTTTACAGGAGATAAGAATTCTTCCCGCATCGGTATCACTCAAAAAGTTTCGGGAGAATTTACCGACGTCTTCACCGGAGAATTTGTGGATTCGGAAGGAAAAGTCGTGAAGTCTTATTCTTGGAAATTCAAGGAAGTTCCGTCCGTTCTCAATTGGGATGGAACAGATTTTTCTAATAAACAATTATCGAATGGAGTTTACACATATCGATTGATCGGAAGTGACAAAGGAAAAAACGAATCCGTTTCCGTTCTTTCCGATCTTACGATTCGAAACGAATCGATCGGAGTGGATATGTTTTGCGATTCCAAGCTCTATTCTTATCTTCCGGGTAGTTTGAAAAATTTTGTGCGATTTTCTATTTACGTTTCACCTAAACTTAAATCCGATTCCTACGAAATCGAAATCTTTCAAAAGAAAAAAAACGAGGAAAAGAACGTTTATCGTTTTCGGGAGGCGGGAGAACCGGGAGCGGAATGGAAATGGGATCTGAAAAATCAAACGGGGAATTTGGTTTCGGACGGAACGTATTTTTATAGACTTACAATTTACAGTCGTTACGAACGTTATCAATCCATTTCTTCTTTGTTCGAAGTTTCTAAAGAATCTTTCAATTTGAATTTATCAGTTTCAACGAAAGAGTTTTCACCGGACAATGATGGAAAGGACGATCTCCTGAAAATCTCCCTTTCTCATTGGGGCGTTCCGCTTCAATCCTGGGAGATTACATTGTATGAAATGCCTCCTTATACTTCTATCAAACGTAAGATCAAAACTTGGAGTGGCGAAGGCCAGCCCGGTTCCGAAATTTTCTGGGAGGGTTTGGACGAATCCGGTGCCAGAATCGGTTCCTTGAGTGAATTCTATTTCGAATGGAAATATACGGACGTATTAGGAAGGGAATCGAGTGGAAGAGGGGCCGAATTCAAAACGGAAATTTTGGTAGTGGAAGAAGATCACTCCTTACGAATTTCAATTCCGGAATCTCAAGTGGAAGCAAGATGGTGGAGATTACCGGGAAAAATCCGTTCAATCTTAAACGAATATCCGGGATACAATATAGAGTTGCAATCTCACGCTTCTCATCAGGGGGACGAAGAAGTCAATCAGGTACAAACCGAAGAAAGAGCCAGGGATGCATTTGAGTATTTCTTTTCCAAAGCAATTCCGTTTGGTAGAATTCGTTTCCGAGGTTATGGAGAAACCTTGCCTTTGATACCGGGCTCCGGAAAATACGAAGCGGATAAAAATCAAAGAATTGACTTTTATCTTTCACCTTAAGAGATTATGTGCACTGCGATCATTTATAGAAATCCCGATCGAAAAATTTTCGGCATAGGATTTAACAGAGACGAATCTGTAAAAAGAAAACCTTCTTTGGCTCCTACCAGATTAGGAGATGGTCCGACTTTTGCGATTGCTCCTTTGGATGGAGATTACGGCGGGACCTGGATTGGAGTTAATTCATCGAAGGAAATTTTTTGCCTTTTGAATTTTTATGAGGCAACTCTAAAACTTCTAAGAAATCCCACAAGCAGAGGTTTACTTGTTCGTTCCTGTTTGTTAAGCGAAGTCAAACCTGAATCACTCAAATCAGAGGATCTCGAAAATTTTTACCCATTCAAACTTTTAAAAATCACCTTGGAAAAAACGGAAGCTTTCATATGGAATGGGAAAAATTTTACAACGACTTCGCATACCGATACGTTTCAAATCCTCGGAAGTTCCTTTACACAAGGAGCGAAAGCTCAGGTTTCCAGGGAAGTTGTGTTTCAGGAGAGTTATGCTTTAGAGTTCCTTCCTGACGTGGATGAATTTCTGAAATTATCCAAAAATTTTCTCACCTCTCATCTACCTGAAAAAGGGGCGCTTTCGTCTTGTATGCACAGAAGGGATGCTCATACGGTTTCCAAGACAGAAATAGTACTTCAAGAAAATGAGTATACGATTACGTATCAGGAAGGCCAACCTTGTGAATCGCCTAAACCGAGAGTTTTTAATTTAACTTTGACGAATTTTTCATTATTCGAATGAGTATAATATATGGTCGATGCGAATTCGTTATTCAGGGATTCCTTTGAATACAGGGACCCATCACTTCAAAAAAGAAAAGATGCGCGTATAAAAATTGTTTTAGATGCGGAAATTTCGATCAAAGGAAAACAAGAAAAACATCCAGTCACTATTTTGGATATCGGAACCGGCGGAGTGGCTTTGGATTCCAGAATAACCATGTTCGAAGGGGACTACGTTCATCTTCATGCGAGGATCAACGGTAAAAATCTAATTCTTGAAACGAAAATCATTCGCTCTTCCGGAAAAAAAGTGAACGGCGTCTTTATAGGAATTGGGAACGAACATAGGACCGAAATTCAGGAATTCATTCATAGAAAGTTTTTCGGAAAACAAAAGAAATTGAATTAGGATCATTTATCAAAAAATTATTGTACCATTGAATCGAAAGTTCCTTTTAACCAGTATCTTACCTGTCGAGCGCCAATAGAAGCGAGACACTGAGTTTTTTCGAGCGCCAATAGAAGCGAGACACTGAGTTTTTTCGAGCGCCAATAGAAGCGAGACACTGAGTTTTTTCGAGCGCCAATAGAAGCGAGACACTGAGTTTTTTCGAGCGCCAATAGAAGCGAGACACTGAGTTTTTTCGAGCGCCAATAGAAGCGAGACACTGAGTTTTTTCGAGCGCCAATAGAAGCGAGACACTGAGTTTTTTCGAGCGCCAATAGAAGCGAGACACTGAGTTTTTTCGAGCGCCAATAGAAGCGAGACACTGAGTTTTTCGAGCGCCAATAGAAGCGAGACACTGAGTTTTTTCGAGCGCCAATAGAAGCGAGACACTGAGTTTTTTCGAGCGCCAATAGAAGCGAGACACTGAGTTTTTTCGAGCGCCAATAGAAGCGAGACACTGAGTTTTTTCGAGCGCCAATAGAAGCGAGACACTGAGTTTTTTCGAGCGCCAATAGAAGCGAGACACTGAGTTTTTTCGAGCGCCAATAGAAGCGAGACACTGAGTTTTTTCGAGCGCCAATAGAAGCGAGACACTGAGTTTTTCGAGCGCCAATAGAAGCGAGACGCTTTAGCTTTACAAAGGCTAAGAACTCCCGCGGTAGTTTGACAACGAAAAGACTGTTCGCAAATTCGTAAACTACCAAAAAAACGCAACTTGTGGGAACTTCCATATTTTATTACGAACTTACTGAATGATTGTAACTGATTTCTTTTAACACAGGTTCTTAATTTTAAGATTGTTATCTTGGGATTTTTAAAGATGCCCTTTTAGTATTTGAAATCATATTGTACATGGAACTTTTTTTGCGAAATCCTTTGCATTTTTCTTTTTTTCCATATTTTTTCTTTAAAATGTAAAAATAAAAAAGACCTATTTATTTTGTAATATTTTATTTTATGAATATTTAAAAACTATATTATCGAGCGAAGACAAGTGTAAAATCCTTTCAAAAGTATTTCTTGTTATGGTTTCGAAGGTTTATTCAAGGCTTAATCGAACATCGTCTTAATATACTTGCTTCAATTTGTAAAATGACTTGAGGACATAATTTTCAAAAAAGTAAAATTCCTATTATTCGTAATTCGATTGAATTCTTTACTTAAGTTTCCCGAAAATAGATGTATGAGAGCGGTGTTGGGAATTACGATCTGTGTTGTTCTATCAATTCCGTATTCCGTTTTTGCTGACTATGCGAGCAATTCCGCCACTCATCTCGTTCGAGTGGAAAGAGGGCTTAAAACGAATGAGTTCCTTATTCGGGCATTAAACAGTTCTATCTCGAATTTGGGTTCGGAATCGGACAAAGCTCTTTATAAACGGGTCGTCCAACATCATGTAGAAACCAATCAGTTATACTTTCAATTCGATCTGGAAAAATCATATTCCGAACTCAAACGCACTCAGGATCTACTCGTGATTCTTTATTCCAACTTGATCGAAGCGAGCAACAAGACGATCCGAGATGAATTGAATTCTCTCGGACGACAAGTAGTTCGAGGAACCGAAGCCAAACCGAAAAAACATCTCGAATTGGGTTATAGAGAATTAGCCATAGCCGAACAAAAGAAAACCATCGCAGACAATACGAGACCGTACCTGCAGGCAATCAAATTGGAATTGCTTTACGAATCCTTAAAATTACTCAAACAATCTAGGAAGTATGTGATTCTTCTTTCTATGGAATATCTTTCCGATTTTCCTTCCGATCCTGAAGCGGAAGATTTTTTGGGAATTCTGAACGAAATCAATAGAGCCATGTTTACCCGTAAAGACGAGTTTGCAAGGATTCACTTTGACAACCACTTTCATACGTATTCCGGTGAAAATCTTTACGACATTTATTGGCGAGATCCGGCTTTGGAAGAATTGGAAAAACCTTTGAGCGATATCGATCCAGCGTATTCAAGAGCTAGAAAGAATGCGAAGCGCTGATTGACAATAACGCGTTTGAGTTCAAGGAACATTGCACTGGGTGACGGTTATTCTGGCTTAGAATTTGTCCCACATTTCCGAATTTTTCCGATTTCCTTTTTAGAAATTCAGATGACAAGGAATTCTTACCTAGATACAACCGATTCTTGTGTTAGAACTGAGTTGTCCCAATTGTGGAGCGCCCGTACCATTTCAAAGTAAAGTTTCGATTTATGGCGTTTGCCCGAACTGCAAAACTTTAACTCTTCAAAAAAATCAATCTCTCGAAAATCTCGGCAAAGCCGGAGACCTTGTGCCCGATCTTTCTCCGATTCAAATTGGAACTTCAGGCAAAACGATAGATGGGATCCCTTTTCGGATTGTCGGAAGAATTCAGCAGAAATACGATTTGGGAACCTGGAATGAATGGCACGCGATTTCTTCCGATGGTAAGTCCATGTGGCTTGCGGAAGCGCAGGGTCAGTTTATGATCACACAACTTAACCCCGCTTCTCAGACTGATGTTTTTCCGGAACATGATCCGATTCAAAATTTGGATTCCCCGCCGGATGTTTATTTTATCTCCTCTCATACTTCCAAACAACTTCTAAGAGCTGGTGACACTCTTCGACTCGACAACGAACTTTGGATGGTTCGTGAAATCGGTCTTGCAACTTGTATCGGGGGAGAGGGGGAACTGCCCGTCGGTTTTCAAACTGGTTCTACTTCCGTTCTTTTGGATCTTGCCACTGATCAGGGATGGTTTGCTACATTAGATTATTCTCATACTCCTCCTTTGTATTTTAAAGGGATGCTTTACAGTTTCGATCAGATTCAATTTGCCAATCTCAGGGATCCAAAAGCGTTTACCGGTTTTCAAAAACTTCAGGAAGCGAAAGCGATTCAGTGTTTGGGGTGTGGCGCTTCTTTGAGTCAGAGAAGTCCGGACTTTTCGAAAGCGGTCGCTTGCGAATATTGCGGAACTGTAATGGATACAAGTGCAGAAGAACTGACGATTCTTTCCAAATTTCAAGAAATTATCAAAGATAGGATTTTTCTCCCACTCGGAATTAAACTTATTCTCAAGGGTAAAGAATGCGAAGTTCTTGGAGTTGTCAAAAAATCAGTTCACGTAGAGGGACAAGACTTTCCTTGGACCGAATATTTACTTCATTATACTGGCGGTTATTATTGGTTGAACGAGACTAACGGGCATTGGACTGTTTTCGAGCCGGTTCCGTTTGTTCCGAAGACGGTAGATAACTCTTATCCTCCGAAAAAACACTTTCAAAAAGAAGAATATAAATTGTTCAATTCTTCGACTGCAAGAGTTGATTTCGCTTTCGGAGAGTTTTATTACAAAATCCGCTCGGGAGATCATGCGGAACTTGCGGATTTTATCGCGCCTCCGAAAATGCTTTCTTCGGAAAAAACCCAAAACGAACTATTCTGGTCGGTTGGTGAGTATGTTCCTGTGGACGAACTCAAAAAAACGATTCAAGGAAAAGTAGAACTTCCTGTTCCGGAAGGGATCGGTGCAGCCCAACCGAATCCGTTTACCAAGATCCGAAGACGAAACGTAAAAATCGCCTCTTGGCTTTCCTTAATCATGCTTATTGTTCAAATTGGTTTTTGTTGGAATGCGCAGGATAAGGAAGTTTTCAAAAAAGATCTTGTTTATGTTCGAGATCCTGCTACAGGAGGAACAACTGATACTTCTTTTGTAACAGAAACCTTTCAATTGGAAGGTGGCGATAGACAAAATGTTCAAATTAAAATGACCATTCCCGATCTTTCCAATCACTACATCTACTATTCTTTAGCGCTGATCAATACGAAGACGGATATTGCCTATGATACCGGTCTTGAAATCAGTTATTACGAAGGTTACGAAGACGGGGAGAGTTGGACGGAAGGTGATAGATCGGCGAGTATCATTATCGGAGAAGTTCCTGCGGGAGAATACTATCTCAGACTAGAATCCGAATCGGATTTTCCAAAAGGGAGTGGAGTGAATGTGTCTCTGAGTATCACAAGAGACGTAGATCAATCGGTGTATTATTTCCTTTTTTTACTCGCTATTTGGTTGCCTGTTCCTTATTCTCTTTTTAGAAGTTTTTCGTTCGAGGCTTTGAGGAACGAAAACAGCGATTTTGCACCGAGTAATTTCGAAAATAATTCCGATTATGATGACGACTAAAAAAAGTATGCAAACTAGGAACTTGTCACCCAAAGAACTTAGAATGCGAGAGCTTCCACGAAAATTGGGTATCAAAAGAAGTTATCCAAAAATTTCTAAATTGGTAAAGAGGCGTAATCTGTGGGAATTACTACACTTTGATAAGATCTACCGAAAGATGATTTCTACTTTTATATTTGGGATGGTTCTAAAAAAACTATCCACATTCTTAAAATATTTTGAATGTACCGAGATCGTATCGTTCCCATCATCTACAACAAAATCAAAAGGATAATTTCATGAATTTAATAAAACAGCTTTTATACCCGGCCTACGTACTTGGGATCTCCGGCTATCTCACATATACGAACTTTTATGGAGGTGGTTCTAAAGATGTGGATGAGGTGGAAAATGTTCCTAAGACTGTGCGGGAGAATCCGGGAGTATATCGTTCCCACTACGCGAATTTTATGAGATATTCTGGGGGAAAGTAGGACCCGTTTGCAAACAGCACTTTATATTTCGGTTCTTATTATATCTTCTTGCGGTCTCATTTACGAGCTGTTAGCTGGAACGATCGCATCTTATCTACTCGGGGAAACGGTCACACAATTTTCTCTCATCATAGGAACGTATTTGTTTTCGATGGGGGTCGGTTCCTGGTTATCCAAGTATATGGAAAAGGATCTGATTCCTAAATTTTTGGAAATCGAACTTGCGATTGGACTTGTGGGTGGTTTCGGCTCGGCGATTCTTTATTTGAGTTTCGGGCAAATTCGATACTTTCAGATTCCGTTGTTCTTGCTTGTAATTTTAATCGGAGTTTTGGTGGGGCTTGAAATACCGATTTTGTTAAGAATCCTGAAAAAAGAACTTCAATTCAAGGAACTCGTATCGAGAGTTTTGAGTTTAGATTACGTGGGTGCATTGCTCGCTTCGATTTTGTTTCCGATCTTCTTTGCGCCTAAGTTAGGTTTGATAAGAACCGGATTCCTATTCGGAATTTTGAATGCAGGAGTGGCGGTTTGGGGGACTTGGGCGCTTCCTCTCAAACATTCCAGAATGATTTTGCTTCGAGCACAATCCGTTGTTGTATTAACACTTTTGATTTTAGGATTTTCCTTTTCCGATTTGATCACGCATTACAGCGAGGAATCCTTATATACGGATGAGATCATACTTTCAAAACAATCTCGGTTTCAGAGGATCATAGTGACACGCTGGAAAAACGAAATTCGACTTTTTTTAAACGGACATCTTCAATTTTCATCCAGAGACGAATATCGTTATCACGAAACTCTGGTTCATCCCGCGTTACTCGCACACTCGGCTCCTAAAAAAGTATTAGTTTTAGGAGGAGGGGACGGGCTTGCCGTGCGAGAAATTTTAAAACACAGAAACGTAGAATCGATTACATTAGTCGACTTGGATCCGACGGTTACCGATTTGTTTACAGAGCACGAGTTTTTAAAGGAGCTTAATGATGGAAGTTTAAAGGATCCTAAAGTGCAAGTGATCAATACGGACGCATTCATTTGGCTGGAGGAATCGGAACAAATCTTCGACGTGGTCATTATAGACTTTCCGGATCCGAGCAACTTTTCTCTGGGAAAACTTTATACCACGGCGTTTTTTCATACGTTAAAAAGAAGAATGAACGAAACATCCGTCCTTGAAATACAATCCACATCGCCTCTTTTTGCCCGTTCTTCATATTGGTGCATCGAAAGAACGATCGCTTCTTTGGGTTTTCATACGCTTCCTCTGCACGTTTATGTTCCCTCCTTCGGAGAATGGGGCTTTGTTCTTGCAGGTCAAAAGCCGATTCGGTTCCAAAAAGAGTTTCCGGAACATCTTAGATTTTTGAATATTCAAGAACTTGAATCGATCCAGGTTTTTCCGCAGGACATGTCTCGAATTCCGGTGGATATCAATCGACTGAACAACCAAGCACTCGTTCGGTACTATGACCGGGAATGGAATCGAATCCTGGATTGAAAAGGAAGGAATCCTGGCGGAGGGTCCTGCGCGAATTCATATGAAATCAAAATTCACCTAAAACGGCAGAATCGTGCGCCCAAGTCTTCGATCAAAAAAAATATATTATAGAAATAGAATGTTATAGAGACGACATTTAAAACAAAATCCAAAATAGATTAAGAAAATCTATTTTTCTTCGATATCGTTCTGAATTTCTTTCGGCAACTAATTCCAAACGATATGATAGTAGAGTTTTTTACTTCGCGGCAATTTTCAGTAATAGAGTTGTTGAAAAATTCCATGATTCGGATTGACAAAACCGCTTTAAACATCCATTTCAACGAAGCAGAAACGGACAGAGAATTAATTTTTCAACAACTCTAACAAACTTTTCAATAAATTCCGAATTTTGATAGTGCAGAGGTTGTGCATCCAATCATGTACATTTTCCAAAAACTCAAACAGTCTTTTCACTTCGTCTAAAGAAATTTCTATTTTTTTCACCATTTGGTAATTTACCCCCGTAGTGTATAATAGTTTAAAACTCGTCGCAAAATCTTGTGAGAGTTCCCGCAAATTATATTTCAGTAAAGATTCATAAACTTTTTGTCGGATCGTTTTCGGGGTTTAAAATCGTATGAGTTCCCACATTTCCGGATTTTATGAAAAATTCCATATATTCTGAAAATTTAATTTTCTAATATTTACTTTCTTGCTCAACTGATGTATTGAATCACACACAAATTATTCTCAGAGGCACGCGCATAAAAATCGACAAGATCGAGATAATGGTCCGTTACATATTCCCGATCTTCTTCATCTCCGGTCCAGTAGTTTTCCGGATACACGTTTACTTTTCGAACGGCTTCCCGATCGAAACGATTCCAAAGCTCTTCGGCGGAAAGCCCTTGCAAAAAACGATGAACTTCTTTCACTTCCGCAACATTCAAAAAACTTGCAGGGCCGTATCCAAAATCAATCTCGTCAGAAAAAATGTTTTTGCCAAATATGACGTTTCTCTCCGGAGGTGAGCCTTCGTAAGAATCTCCGGTCAAAAGAAAATGAATGATCTGCCAGGCTTTGTCAACGTCACAATGAGGATCCGGCGTTTGAGGATCCTCTTCCTCGCTATACACGAATTTTTCTATTTTTTTCGGGTGTTGGACCAGATCTGCCAACGTAGACTCCGTAACCATTAGAAAACATCCGATCATTGACATTCTGCATTCACTCCTTGAAATCCTTTTCGTTCTTCTAATCTTTCCAGATTCGATTCTTCTACAATTGACAGCATTTTCGTAACCGCCCAACGAACAACACCTTTTCAATTTCTGCTTAAACGTCTAAAATATTCGAATGAAAAAAAGGCGAAAGAAGGCAAGTTATCTTCGGTAGAACATTTGAGACTGAGGCAATCGGAATCCAAACCGATTGTTCATGAGATCCGTTCCTGGATGAACAAGCGGATCGCCGAAGTCGCTCTCGTATCTTGCGAATCAATGGGAGAAGCTCCTTGTTTTTTTGGATCATCCTGAGTTGCAACTCGATACGAATCTTGTCGAGAACGTTATTCGTCCATTCGTCGTTGGTAGAAAAAACTGGCTCTTCTCCGGTTGTCCGAAAGGAGCTTCTGCGAGTGCCGGGTTTTATTCGTTGATTCAGTCTGAGAAGCTCGCAGGTTTCGATCCTTATGCATTCTTGCGGGACCTGTTTAAATCTTGGGAAAAGGAGCCGAGGACTCTCGCTTGGGAGGATTTACCACAATTCAGGGAGACTGTGTTTCATTAGGCGCTTACGAATTCTT